>NZ_JBXVPZ010000908.1:0-1409 GCF_057961495.1 Streptomyces sp. P5F9
CCCCTGTCGCCTCAACCCCGTGCCACGATCCGCCCCGTGACCTCCCCCAGGCCCACGCGAGTGCCGTCCGCGCCCGGAGCCCATGCCGACAGGGTCACGACATCGCCGTCCTCCAGGAACGTCCGCTTGCCGTCCGGGAGTTCGAGGGGGTCGCGGCCGTTCCAGGTCAGCTCCAGGAGCGAACCCCGCTCGCGTTCCGTCGGGCCGCTGACCGTGCCGGAGCCGTACAGATCGCCGGTGCGGAGGGAGGCGCCGTTGACCGTCATCTGGGCGAGTTGCTGGGCGGCGGTCCAGTACATGGTGGAGAACGGCGGCTCGGAGACCGGGTGGCCGTTGATCGCGACGGTGATGCGGAGGTCGTAGCCGCCGGGTTCCTCGGCCGAGTCGTCCAGGTAGGGAAGGAGGTCGTGCGTGCGCTCCGGCGGGGTTGCCCGCGACTCCTCCAGCGCGTCCAGCGGGGTGATCCACGCCGACACCGACGTGGCGAAGGACTTGCCGAGGAACGGGCCGAGGGGGACGTACTCCCAGGCCTGGATGTCGCGTGCCGACCAGTCGTTGAGGAGGCACAGGCCGAAGACGTGTTCGCGGAAGTCGGCAAGCGGCACCGGCCGGCCCATCGTCGACGGCGCGCCGACCACGAAGCCGACCTCCGCCTCGATGTCCAGGCGGACCGACGGGCCGAAGACCGGCGCCGGGTCGGCGGGGGACTTGCGCTGGCCGGACGGGCGTACGACATCCGTGCCCGAGACCACGACGGTGCCGGCGCGGCCGTGGTAACCGATCGGCAGGTGCTTCCAGTTGGGGGTCAGGGAGTCGGGGGCGTCGGGGCGGAAGATGCGGCCGACGTTCCGGGCGTGGTTCTCCGAGGCGTAGAAGTCGACGTAGTCCGCGACCTCGAAGGGGAGGTGCAGGGTCACTGCGGAGAGCGGGTGGAAGTACGGGGCGATCGTGTCCTGGTGGGACGGGACCGTCACCCACGCGGTCAGCGCGCGGCGGACGTCGGACCAGGCCGTGTGGCCCGCGGCGAGGAGCGGGGTGAGGGTGGGGTGCGCCAGGAGGGAGGCGTACGGCGAGCCGAGTGCCTCCGCCGCCGCGCCCGCGTCGAGGACGTGGTCGCCGAGCCGGACGCCGACGGTCCGTTCGGCCGAGCCGACGGGCGAGAAGACGCCGTAGGGAAGGTTGTGCGGGCCGAAGGGGTCGCCTTCGGGAAGATCGAAGGGGGGCATGGGTGCTGCCTCACTCTCGTGCGTACGCGCATGTGGCCGCGCCACACGTTACGGGTGAGTTGCGGGAACCGGCAGTGTCTAAAGAGTTCGCAATGTCCGAATAGGTCTTGTCGGAGGAGGCAATTCCGGCTTAGCGTCCTTTGGGGGACACGGACGGGGTGGGTCCGGTCCGTAGGGGGGACA
>NZ_JBXVPZ010000909.1:0-1408 GCF_057961495.1 Streptomyces sp. P5F9
TGGCGGAAGGGGGGCCGGGTAAGCCGGGGGCGCCCTCCGCCGATGTGGCGGACCGTTTCGCCAACGCGCTGTACGGGCTCGCGGAACTCGCCCGCGACGAGGGCGGACTCGTGGCCGCGCTGCGCTCCGAGAGCGCCGTACGTGCGCTGGAACGCGCCTGTCGTGCGCCCGGCGCACTCTGTGGGGCACGTGAGGCGCGCGTACCCGAACTCCTCACCGTCGCCGCGCAGTTGGAACGCGCCCTGCGCCCCCTCTCGCTCGACTGGTACGAGGACGACGCCCTCGGGTCCGTGGACCTCTGCCACGCGACCGCCGGCGGTACCGCGGCCCTGCCCGGACTGCTCGCCCGGCACTTCGCCGGCGTACCACTGCTCGTGACCGAGTACGGCGTACACCTGCGGACGCACTACCTGGCCTCCGCCGACGCGCCGCCCGCCGTACGGGCCCTCCTCGCCGCCTTCCACGGCAGGCTGGCCGCCGAGATCTACCGGCGGGCCACGCTGATCACCCCCGGCAACAGCCACACCCGCCGCTGGCAGGAACGCTGCGGCGCCGACCGTACGAAGCTCCGCACGGTCCACCCCGGCATGGAGGCGACCCGCTTCGCGGAGGTCGGCGAGGCGCCGGACGGCGCGGACCCGGACACGCTGGTGTGGGTCGGCCGGGTCGAACCCGCGAAGGACCTGATCTCCCTGCTCCACGCCTTCGCGGAGATCCGCAAGGACGAGCCCAAGGCGCGCCTGCGGATCGTCGGCGCGCCGTCCGGTGCCGAAGGTGAGGCCTACCTGGGCCACTGCCGGGCGCTGGCCGCACAGCTCTTCCCCGACGAGGCGGAGGGCGTGCACGCGGTCGGCGACAACCCGGTGTCCTTCGAGGAGATCGGCGGCCCGGAAGCCCCCACGCTCGCCGAGGCGTACGCGGCCGGCACGGTGATCGTCCTGTCGAGTGTCGTCGAGGGCTTCCCTCTGAGTCTCGTCGAGGCCATGTTCTGCGGCCGGGCGACCGTGTCCACGGATGTCGGCGCGGTGGTCGAGGTCATCGGCGGTACGGGGCTCGTCGTGCCCCCGCGCAATCCGCGGGCGCTCGCGGAGGCGTGCGTGAGCCTGTTGCGCGACCCCGAGCGCCGTGAGCGCCTGGGCGCCGCCGCCCGCGCCCGAGCGCTCGAACTGTTCACCGTCGAGCAGAACATCGCGGCATTTCACAGCATTTACCTGGAGGTCGTCTCGCACTCCCCGGTACGCCGCGTCGTCCTGAACGAGTCGGGCGACCCCCTCCCCTTCGCGGCCCCCGCCGAGTCCCACGTCCCCGGCCGCTGGACCGGCCCGATGGCCCGCGTCGTGGCCCGCGGCGGCCCCACGTGGGCGACCGGAGCGCCGGTACGCGCCACAACTCCCTTGCCGGCCACGGA
>NZ_JBXVPZ010000910.1:0-1406 GCF_057961495.1 Streptomyces sp. P5F9
CCCCGAGCCGCCTCCCGCAGCAGCCGCACCGCGTTCGGCTCGCTCCCCGGACCCCCCACGCGGCGCACCGCGCGGGCCTGGGCCAGGCGGAGACGGGCGAGTTCGGGCTGGGAGGAGCGGGCCGGGACCGCGGCCTGGCGGAAGTGTTCGAGGGCGGTCTCCGGTTCGCCCGCGGCCAGGGCGAGGACGCCGCGGGCCCGGGCGGTCGGGCCGACGAGGACCGTGGGCCAGCCGCCCAGGGCGAGCTGCTGGCCGTCGTGCGGGGCCAGGCGCGCGCGGAGCGTGGGCAGCACCGGCGCCAGCTCGGCCTCGAATCCGCCCTCCAGGTCCAGCGCCGCGCAGACCTCCGCGAGCAGGACGAGCGCGGGGACGGCCCAGCCCGACGGCGGGAACCGGTCGACGTCGGCGACGCAGCCGAGGAACAGGTCCGCGCCCTCGGCGTACTGCCCGGTCTCGCACATCGCGAGGGCCAGACCGGCCCGCCAGATCGGGAAGTAGGCGTGACGCTCGACGTCTCCGGCCAGGTCGGAGGTGAACAGTTCGGCCAGCCGACCCTGCTGTCGCAGCAGCCAGTAGGCCTGGCCGAGGCGGGTCTGGGTGAGGTTGTCCGCGGGGACGGCGTAGTCGGCGCGGAGCAGTTCGATGAACTTCAGCGACTCCACGAAGATCCACTCGGCGGCGGCGTCGAACCGGCCGTGCCACAGGTCGAGCAGGGCGTCGAGGGTGTGCCGCTGCCACAGGGCGAGGGCGCTCTGGGTCTCGGCGGCGTGTTTGCGGTACTGGTTCGCGGTGGCGAGGGCGCTGAAGATCCTGCCGTTGCGGAGCTGGTCGATGGCGACGGCCATGAGGGCCTCACCGCGGAAGTACGTCGAGTCCTGCCGTGCCGCGGCCTCGCGCAGCCGCTCGGAGAGGGTCAGCGACTCGGGGGCCGGCAGGAAGTCGTAGCGCGCCCAGCGGCACTCGGTGAGGACCTCGCAGCGCACCTCGCCGTCGCCGTCGTCGGGTAATCGGCGCAGCGTCTCCTCGGCGAGCCGCGCTCCCTCGGCGGGTCCCGCCAGTCCCGCCGCGGTGTCCTGGCTGACCGCCAGGGCCATCTTCTTCGCCAGATGCGCTTCGAGCCGCAGCCGCAGCCCCGCCGCCTCCGCGCCGCCGTCGCCGTCCAGCGCGGCCAGACAGCTCCGGATCAGCTGGAGCAGCTCACGGTCGACCTGCCCGGGATCGGACCAGCGGCGCGCCATCCTGATCACCGCCTCGGCCTGTGCGCGCGGGTCGCCCTCGGCGCTGCGGTAGGCGGCCGTGTAGTGCCGTTCGGCCTCCCGCATCCCGCCCGCGGTATGGCTGAGGTCACCGCGCCTCAGCAGCCGGCGGAACTCGGCACGGTCCGGGCCGACGGCCGGACCGTGCCG
>NZ_JBXVPZ010000911.1:0-1401 GCF_057961495.1 Streptomyces sp. P5F9
GGTCTGGGGCTTGGGGAGCTGCGTGGCGGGGTGGTGCGCCTGGGGTTGATCCCTGCCCTGAGCGCACCACCTGCGGTTCTCGGCGCGTCGGCTCAGGCCTTGTGGCCGCCGCGCAGCACCGCCCCGATGTGTGCCGCCGCCGCGGACAAGTGGCGGCGGGTGTCGCGGAGTTGGTCCTCGGTGACGCCATGGTCGCGGGCCGCGTCACGGATGTCGTCCCGGAAACGGTCGAGGAGCCGGTCCAGGTCGCGGGCCGGTTCACCGGTGGAGTCCTCGTGGGCCCAGGCCGGTTCGTACTCCGCCGGGAAGTCCTCCGGGGTCTGGCTGTACTCGGGTGCCGACGGGGTGGCCGGTGCCGAAGCCGACTTGTCGGCGCCAGCGCCAGCACCAGCACCTGTCCCCGCGCCCGTGCCCGGTCGTCCGAACCCGAAGTCCTTGCCGAACTCCTTCCCGAAGTCGCCGAACTCCTTGGCCAGTTCGGTCAGGCTCTCCCGCACGCCGGTTGGCCAGTCGCCGCGCGCGAAGTGGTCCTGCGCGTGCTCCTGGACCTGGCGGCCGATGCGCTGCATCTCCTCCTGGGCCTGCGCCCACGCCCGCGCCTGTGCCTCCTTGGCCTGGCGCCGGGCCTGCTGGGCCTCCTCGCGGGCCCGACGGCTCTCGTCCTTGGCGCGGCGGGCCTGTTCCTTCCACTCCTGCTTGGCGCGGCGCATCTCCTCCTTGGCGGCGCGCCACGACTCCTTGTCACCGAAGTCCGTGAAGTCCCCAGCGGGGCCTTCGTGTTCACTCCGCCGACCGCGCCCGGCCCCGTTTCCCTGCCGGGCCTCCGTGGCCGCCGCGCGCATCTCACGGCGCAGGTCGCCCGCCGCGCCCCGGACGTCGGCCCGGATCTCGGCGGCCAGCTCGGCGACCGACTCGCGGATCTCCAGCTCCAGGTCGGCCAACTCGCCGCTGCGGTCGGCCAGTTCGGCGCGGCCGGCGTCCGTGATGGCGTACACCTTGCGGCCGCCCTCGGTGGTGTGGGTGACCAGGCCCTCGGCCTCCAGCTTGGACAGGCGCGGGTAGACCGTGCCCGCCGAGGGCGCGTACAGCCCCTGGAAGCGCTCCTCCAGGAGGCGGATGACCTCGTAGCCGTGTCGGGGGGCCTCGTCCAGCAGCTTCAGCAGGTAGAGGCGGAGGCGGCCGTGGGCGAAGACGGGAGGCATGTCAGAGCACCTTCTTGTCGGTCGTGCCGTCGGCCGCGTCGGTGCCGGAAGCACCGCCCGGGCCGGAAACGGAATTGTCCCCCGAGTCGCTCTGAGCCCCGTCCACAGGGCCACTTGCAGTGTCGTCCGAAGCGCCCGGCGCGGGTGTGAGCGGGCTTGCAGAATCGTCCGACGTGTCTGGCCCCCTGTCCCCGGGCCC
>NZ_JBXVPZ010000912.1:0-1390 GCF_057961495.1 Streptomyces sp. P5F9
TCCTGACCCACCGGGGTGGGACGAGCGGGCGTGCCCGTCCCACCCCGGTGGGTCAGGACGCGGCGTACGCGGCGTCCTTCATCACGAAGCTGGCCAGCGGCGAACCGTCGGCCGCGGACATCGCGCTGAACGTGATGCCGAGCTGGGCCGCGGACTTGCGGGCCAGCTTGATGTCGTCCGACGCGGTGACCTGGCCGCGCGGGATGCCGAAGCGGTAGGTCACGGTGGAGCCGTCGCTCGCCCGGACGTCCGTGAACTCCAGGCCGAGAGCGCGGACATCGGCGAACGGCCGGTCGGCGATGTCGTACTTGTAGACGCCCGTCGAGCCCGTCACCGCGCCGACCGAACCACCGCCCATGAAGAACGGCAGCGTGTCCTCGTTGAACTGCATCAGCGAGAACTTCAGGGTCAGGTCGCGGTCCGAGTACACGAAGTGCACCGGGCTGACCGCCTGCCACACGTCGACCGGCTCCAGCTTGTCCTTCTTGCTGAAGGTGACACCGTCACCGGAGGTGAACCCGAGGTTCTTCCAGGTCGCCCAGTCGGTGGCGGTGTCGGTGGAGAACGTCGACGGTACGGCGGTGTCGGCCGGGGCGACGTAGAGGCGGCCTACGCCGGCGATGCGGATCTCGGAGGAGTTGGTTCCTGCCATGGTGAATCTCCTTGTTTTCCAGGCGAGTTGGGATGGGTGCCGTCGTACTCGGGAGGTCCGGGTACGAAGAAGGCCCCGCCGGGGGGTGGCGGGGCCTTCGGTCTGTGGGGCGCGGAGCGTCGGAGCGGTCAACGGATGGATCAGTAGACGTCCACGTACACCTTCATCACCGTGACGTAGCGGTTGGCCGCGGAGTAGAGGTAGTCGGGCAGCCAGCGCGGGCCGTCCTGCTCCTCGACCTCGGTGACGAGGTTCGTGCCGTACTTGTTGTTCGCCATCGCCAGTACGGCCTGACGGGCGTCGTTGGCCAGGACGTGCGCAGCCTGCTTGGTCGGGCCGTACACCTCCAGCTCGATCAGCGGCTGGTCGACATGGCGTTCGCCGACCCAGGCGCCGCCGCGCCGGTTGACGAACACGGCGGCGGCCGTGCCGTCGAAGCCGGTCGGCGCCTGTACGGCGACGATCGCGCCGGAGAGCCGGGAGTCGTCCTCCAGGATGTCGACGATCATCGCCTCGACGTCCGGGAAGGCGCTCGGTGGAGTGGGTGTGGTCATGCCGGGTCACCTCGGGGCAGCTTCGGAGGGCGTGCGGGACGCGGCGGTACACCTGCACACCGCGACGGGGCACTGAGCGGCCGGCCTGCGGGCGCAGCTCCGCCGCTGCACCAACTGTGACAGACGATCGTGCGCGCACGCAACTAAAAACCGAGAACCAGGTGAGTGGCGGAGGTTGAGGGGG
>NZ_JBXVPZ010000913.1:0-1374 GCF_057961495.1 Streptomyces sp. P5F9
GGCTAGCGTTCCCCGGCATGAGGATCCTGCACCTGTCCGACACCCACCTGGAGCGCACCGACGCCCCCAACCGCCATGGCATCAACGCGACCGACTCGCTGCGGCTGATGCTCGCCGAGCTGCGGCACCAGCGCGGGGTGGACGCGATCGTCGTCACCGGGGACCTCGCCAACGACGGGGCGGTGGAGGCGTATGCGGCTGTGCGGGAGTTGGTGGGTGGGTTCGCTCGGGCGATGGGTGGGGTGCCGGTCTTCTACACGACCGGGAACCATGACGAACGCGAGGCGTTCGGGAAGGTGCTGGGGAGCGGGCACCTGGCCGCGGACGGCACGGACCGGGTCGTGTCCGCCGTGTTTCCGGTGGAGTTCGCGTGCGCGGCCGTGAGTGACGTGGGCGGGTATCGGTTCATCACGCTCGACTCGCTGGTGCCGGGGAAGGTGTACGGGCGGCTGAGCGGGGCCCAACTGGACTGGCTGAAGGAGGAGTTGAGCACGCCGTTCGGGAACGGGACCGTCCTCGCCTTCCATCATCCGCCGATCGCCCTCGACGTGCCGACCCAACAGGCCTTCGGGCTGCGGAATCCCGGGGAGCTGGCGGACGCGATCCGGGGGAGTGACGTACGGGTCGTCCTCACCGGGCACTTCCACCTCCAGCTCTTCGGCTTCCTGGAGGCGACGCCGGTGTGGGTCACGCCCGGGGTCGTCAACCGGATCGACCTGACGACCGCGCCCGGCACGGAGCGGGCGGTACGCGGTGCCTCGGCCTCACGGGTCGAACTGGGCGGTGGGACAGGGCCGTTGTTCCACACCTTCCACGCACGGGACCCGCGGGCGCACGAGACGGTGTACCAACTGGACGCGGAGCAGACCCGGTTGGTCATCGAACGGGAACGGGAACAGGAACGGGAACAGGAACGGGGAGGGGAACAGCCGGACGGCTAGCGGGACTTGAACCGGGCGACCGAGACGATCAGCGCCGCGCCGATCGCGGCGTCGATGACCCCTCCGTGATCGTCCGGTGACCGTCGACGAACCGGTGGGCGTTCCTCGCGGCGAACCACAACGGCAGCGCGAGCGCGCACAGGCACACGTCAGAGGTTCCCCAGGGGTTCGATGTCCACGTGTACCGGTGTGCCCCAGACCCGCAGCACCTCGTAGTCCGTGAACTCGTGCACGAGGCGGTACGCCATCGCCGGGCGGGAGCCGCGGCGCGCGGCGTTGATGTACAGCTCGGCCTCGTGGCGGTCGCGGCGCGGGGTGCCGCAGAGCTGCCAGGCCTGGCCGTTCCACAGTTCGGGGAGCCAGCGCTGCTGGGGCTGGGGAAGGTCCTCGCGGACGCCGTAGCGGGAGGGCGTGGTATCGGTGGGCCTGGGGG
>NZ_JBXVPZ010000914.1:0-1366 GCF_057961495.1 Streptomyces sp. P5F9
GGGACGGTGGCGGGGGGCCCGCGTTCATCGCGCAGATCACCAACAACGGGCTGTTCCTGGTGTTCACGGCGCTGGCCGCCACGCTTCCGTTCTTCCTGCCCATGGCCATCGGGGTTGTCGCGGGTGACGCCATCGCGGGTGAGGCCAGTGGGGGGACCCTGCGGTATCTCCTGGTGGCTCCGGCCGGGCGCACCCGGCTGCTTCTCACCAAGTACGCGACGGTGATGACGTTCTGCGTGGTGGCGACCCTGGTCGTGGCGCTGTCGGCGCTGACGGTCGGGGCGTTGTTGTTTCCGCTGGGGGACCTGACGACCATCTCGGGTACGCAGATCAGTTTCGCGGAGGGGTTGGGGCGGGCGCTGTTGATCGCGTTGGTCGTTGCCGCGTCTCTTGTCGGTATCGCGGCCCTGGGGCTGTTCATCTCGACGATGACCAGCAGTGGGATCGCGGCGATGGCCACGACCGTGGGTCTGCTGATCACCGTCCAGATTCTTGACCAGATTCCCCAACTGCACGCGCTCCAGCCGTACTTCTTCTCCCACTACTGGCTGTCCTTCGCCGACCTCATGCGTGAGCCTGTGTACTGGGACGATCTGGTGAAGAACCTGGGCCTTCAGGCGTTGTACGCGGCGGTGTTCGGGTCGGCGGCCTGGGCGAGGTTCACGGCGAAGGACATCACGGCGTAGGGAAGCGGGCGAGCGGGGCTTCCTGGGTGAAGAACGTCTTCGCCCGGGTCAGCGCCTCGGTGTCCTTCAGTACGTCTCCGGGGGCGCTGCCGTTGCCGAGCAGGACCCCGCCGAAGCGCATCTTGAGATACGCGGCCGAGTTGTTGAGCGTGCCGGCCACCGGGTCGGCGACCACGGGCTCTTTGCCGGCGAGGGCGGAGACGCCCCAGAGGGTGCGGCCGGCCATCGTCGCCCTGAAGTCCGCGCCCGGGACGCGCAGCCAGTCGGACCAGTAGTCCAGGTAGCGCTTGGTGAGGCCGGAGAGCGAGTACCAGTAGACCGGCGAGGCGATCACGATGTCCGTCGCGGCGAGGGTGGCGTCGAGGAGCTGCCGGATGGTGTCGTTCTCGGTGGGCTGGACGGCCCCGACGATTCCGTCGTGCCGGATGTCCAGGAAGTCGGGGAGCGGGTGGTCGGCCAGGCGTATCCACTCCTGCTCGACGTCCGGGGGCAGCTGCTCGGCGGCCCTGCGGGCGAGCAGTTCGGTGTTGCCGTCTAGGCGGGCGCTGCCCAGCACGAAGAGGAAGCGGCGGGTCATGGGTCCCCCAAGGGTAATCGGCGCGCGGCGGTTACAATCGTATGCATTATATGCGCGCGCAATCATCTGTCCATGGGGTGCCTGGGGGTGCCTGGGGGTGCCT
>NZ_JBXVPZ010000915.1:0-1360 GCF_057961495.1 Streptomyces sp. P5F9
GGTTGAGGGGGGTGCGGTGGTCGGCGTCGGCGGGGTGGTCGGCTCCGGGGTGTCAGCCGCGGCCGTCAGCGGGACCGGCGTCGCGGCCGGTTCGGTGAGCGGGGTCGGCGGCGCCTGCGGTTCGGTCGGCTTCGGCGCGTTGGCCGAGGTCGGTGCGGTGGTCGGGGGTGCCGTCGACTCCGAGATGTTGGCCGGGGTCGGAGGCTGGGTCTGAGGCGGAGCGGTTACCGGGGCCGGGGGTATGGCCGGCTCTGGGGCGCCGGCCGGAGTCTGGTCCGGAGCGGATGCGGTTGGCGGCGACGACGGTATGGCCGATTCGTGTGCGTCGGTCGGGGCCATCAGCGGGTCCGGGGTCGGTTCGGCGATCGGCGGTGTGGCTGGCTTCGGTGCGTTGGCCGAGGTCGGTGGCGTGGTCGACTCCGAGGCGGTGGCCGGGATCGGAGGCTGGTTCCGAGTCGGGGGCGTGGCTGACTCCGAGGTGTCGGCCGATACCGGCAGTGTGGCCGGAGCCGGAGCCGGAGCCGGAGCCGGAGCCGGAGCCGGAGCCGGAGCCGGAGCGGTGGGCGAGGTCGGTGTGGCTGACGGGGTTGCCGGTGTGGCCGTCTCTGCCTCCGGGGCATCGGCAGGAGTCGGCACTGTGGCCGACCCCGATTCCGAGGTGTCGTCCGGAGCTGGCAGCACCGCCGGAGCGGGTGCGGTGGGCGGAGTCGAGGACGAGGTCGGCTCTGCGGCCTCGGTCGCCGCCGGCGGCGAGGCCGGTTCCGTGGTGGGGCCCGGTTCCGTGGTGGGGCCCGGTTCCGACGTGGCACCCGACTCCGACGTGGACGCGATGCCGGAGGCGTTGGCCTCCTGACCCGGTGTGGAAGCCGCCTGCTCTGCTGCGGAAACCTGCTGCGCGGCGGAAGCCCCCTGCTCAGGTGCGGAATCCGCCCCCTCCGATACGGAAGCCGCGCTTTCCTGCGTGGGAGGTGTCGCCGCCGAATCCACCCCCGTGTCGGCGGTAACCGTCCTCCGCGTGGGCTTCTCGTCAGCCGCGATGGTCTTCCTGGCCAGGCCCTTCTTCGCCGAGTTCTTCTTCCCGGCACCCTTCTTGGCGGCGACCTTCTTGGTCACGCCCTTCTTCGCTGCGGTCCTCTTCGTCACGGTCTTCCTCGTGCTGCCCGTCTCCGCCACGACGTTTTCTGCCGAGCCCGTCTCCGCCGGGACCTTCGCCGTCACGTTCGTCCTCTTCGCCGTACCCGTCTTCGCGGCGCCCGTCTTCGTCATGGCCTTCTCCGTCGCAGCTTCTGTCGCCGAGGTGTCTTCCGCCGAACCAGTCTTCGCCACGGCGTTCTTCTTCGTCGCTTGCTCGGCCGCGGCC
>NZ_JBXVPZ010000916.1:0-1347 GCF_057961495.1 Streptomyces sp. P5F9
ACCCGCAACCGCCCCTTCTCCACGAAGGCGCCCCCCTCGCCCTTCGCGCAGAACCCCAGATCCTCCAGCGTCACCAGCGTCATGTAGGTGAACGCGTCGTAGATCTCCGCGAAGTCGATCTCCTCGGGCCCGACTCCCGCCCGCTCGAAGGCCAGCCGCCCGCTCACCGCCGCCGGTGACACCGTGAAGTCCGGCCACTCGGACATCGCCGCATGGGAGACGTGCTCCCCGGTGCCGAGCACCCACACCGGCGCGGTACGGCAGTCCCGTACGTACTCCTCGGCCGCCAGTAGGATCGCCGCCCCGCCGTCGGACCGTATGCAGCAGTGCAGTTTGGTGAACGGGTCGGCGATCATCGGGCCGGAGAGCACGTCGTCCACGGTGATCGGGTCGCGGAACATCGCTTCGGGGTTCAGGGCGGCGTTGGCGCGGGCCTGTACCGCCACCTCCGCCAACTGCTCGATCGTTGTGCCGAATTCGAGCATGTGGCGGCGCGCGGCCATCGCGTACTTCGCGATCAGCGTGTGGCCGTAGGGGACTTCGAACTGGAGCGGACCCCGTGCGCCGAAGGAGAGGTTGCCGGTCCGGCGGCCCGCCTTGATGTCGGCTCGGGCCGTCGAGCCGTAGGCGAGCAGTACGGCGTTCGTGTGGCCCGCCGCTATCGCGTCCGTCGCGTGGGCCGCCATGACCTCCCACGTCGAGCCGCCTACGGAGGTGGAGTCGACCCAAGTGGGGCGCAGGCCCAGGTATTCGGCCACCTCCACCGGGGCCAGCGTGCCCAGGCCCGCCGATGCGAAGCCGTCCACCACCCCCCTGTCCAGGCCCGCGTCCGCCAGTGCGCGGCGGGCCGCCTGGGCGTGCAGGGCGTAGGGGGTCGTGTCGTCGACCCGTCCGCAGTCGGACAGAGCCACGCCCACCACGGCGACCTTGCGGCTCCCCACTGGCATGAGGGGCCTCCTCCCTCTGTGCATATCGTGCCCGGACTCCTAATATGACGGACCGTCAGATCTGGAGGGAAGTGCCATGGACGCCAGCTTCACCGCCGAGCAGGACGAGATCCGCCGTACCCTCCGCGAACTGCTCCAAAAGCGGTGCGGTTCCGCCGAGTTGCGCGCCGCCGTCGACACCCCCGCCGGACACGACCCCGCCCTCTGGACCGCCCTCGCCCAGCAGCTCGGCCTGCCCGGACTCGCCCTCCCCGAGGCCTACGGCGGTGTCGGCTGCTCGGCGACCGAACTCGCCCTCGCGGCAGAGGAGACGGGCCGTTTCCTGGCCCCCTCCCCGCTCCTCGCCACAGCCGTGCTCGCCGCGCCCCTCGTCCTCGCCCTCGGCACCGAGACCCAGCGC
>NZ_JBXVPZ010000917.1:0-1340 GCF_057961495.1 Streptomyces sp. P5F9
AGCCGTACCCCACCCGCGAGAGCCGCCGCCCCCTCCTGCGCTGGGCGCGCTCGATGCCGCTGGGCGGCGAACCCGCCGACGTCGTGACCAGGATCGAGGCCTACGACCGCTGGCTGGCGGCCAGCCCGGAGGTACCCAAGCTGCTGCTCACGTTCGCGCCCGGAGCGGGAACGATGACGGACGAGGACACCATCGCCTGGTGCGCGGCGAACATCGCCGCCCTGGAGATCGAGCACTCGGACACCGTCGCCGGCCATCACACCCCGGAGGACCAGCCCGAGTTGATCGCAGCCGCGATATCGGGCTGGGTGGAGCGACTCGGCTCACGTACGGCCACAGGACGATCACGAGGTGAAACTCTCGGGTGAGTCGGTCGAGGCCCGTGCCAAGGAGCGGGAGGAGGCGGCCGTCGCGGAGATGGAGGCCAAACTCGCCGAGATCGAGGGCGCGTTGCAGGACGTCGAGACCCGCGCGGCGAACATCCGCACCGGCTGTGTCTACGTCATCTCGAACGTCGGCGCGTTCGGCGACCGCGTCGTGAAGTTCGGCATGACCCGCAGGCTCGAACCCCTCGACCGGATCTACGAGTTGAGCGGCGCGGCGGTGCCGTTCCGCTTCGACGTCCACGCGCTGATCTTCAGCAAGGACGCGGTCGGCCTGGAGTCGGAACTCCACCGGCAGTTCTTCTACGCCACCCCGGCCGAAGTACGGGACGCGCTGGAGTGGCGGGCCGGCAAGCAGCCGACGTGACCCGGCATCCCGCCCGTCTACCGCCTATCCCATGATCCGCACCTGCCGGGACACGCTCACCTGGTCCACGTCGGACGTCCTGACGGTGACCTTCATCGTCCAGGTCCCGGCGATCGGCAGGTTGAGGGTGTTGGTCCCCCAATAGCCGCCCTCGTCCTTGACGTTGGCGTCGAGGGGGCCGATCTTCTGGGCCGGGAGCGTGAAGGAGAGCCGGAGTTCGGGGACCGTGGCGAAGCCGCCGTCGGGGCCGTAGACGACCGCTTCGACGGAGTTCTCGCCGACGCGTCCGGGGTCGAGGGTGATCTGCACCTTGCCGCCGGCGTTGCCGACATGGAAGGGGACGGTGGTGACGGAGGCCGCCGGTATGCCGGCCGGTGTCGCCGTCTGCTGCGCGTCCGCCGCGGCCCGGCCGGGGAGGGTGTTGGTCAGCAGGGTGGTGATCACCAACACCACGACACCGACACCGACTTCGAACAGCACCGAGCGGCGGAGGCCGCGGCGGTAACGGTCCTGGGAGTCGTCGCCCCGGTCCTGCTCCGGAGATCCGTCACCGGGATTCGAGGCACCCTCACCCCCGGCCGCAGATGCCG
>NZ_JBXVPZ010000918.1:0-1337 GCF_057961495.1 Streptomyces sp. P5F9
GAGTTGAAGGCCATGCGGTGGAACGCCCTGCGGACCCTCGGGCGGGCCGGCGACGCGGGGGCTCCCAGTGTGGCCAAGCTGCTGTGGGGCGGGTGGCATCAGCGGCTCGGGGAGTTGGCGATGCAGGTGCGGGGGGCCGCGGCGACGGTCGGGCCGGTGGATTGGACGCCGTCCCTGTCGTACGAACTCGACCTGTTCCAGCACCTGTTCCTCTTTTCGCGGGCCGACACGATCTACGGCGGCTCGGACCAGGTTCAGCGCACGATCATCGCCGAGCGGATGCTCGGTCTGCCCAGGGAACCCAAGGGGGTCGTCTGATGCGCGGTGTGGTCTTCGACGGCAAGCAGATCCAGGTCGTGGACGATCTGGAGGTACGGGAACCGGGGCCCGGTGAGGTACTGGTCGCCATCTCGGCAGCCGGGTTGTGCCACAGCGATCTGTCTGTGGTGGACGGGACCATACCTTTCCCCGTACCTGTGGTGCTGGGTCATGAGGGTGCGGGGGTGGTCGAGGCCGTGGGTGTGGGCGTCACCCATGTCGCGCCTGGGGACCATGTCGCCCTGTCCACGCTCGCCAACTGCGGTACGTGTGCCGAGTGCGACCGGGGGCGGCCGACCATGTGCCGGCAGGCCATCGGGCGGCCGGGGAAACCGTTCACGCGGGGCGGGCAGTCGGTGTACCAGTTCGCCTCCAACTCCGCCTTCGCCGAGCGGACCGTGGTGAAGGCCGTGCAGGCCGTGCGGATTCCGAAGGACATCCCCATGCCGTCCGCCGCGCTCATCGGGTGCGGGGTGCTGACGGGCGTCGGTGCTGTGTTGAATCGGGCGCGGGTCGATCGGGGGGACAGTGTCGTCGTCATCGGGACCGGGGGGATCGGGCTCAATGTTCTTCAAGGGGCCCGGATCGCGGGGGCGTTGACGATCGTCGCGGTGGATGCGAACCCTGGGAAGGAGGCTGTGGCGCGGGAGTTCGGGGCCACTCACTTCCTCACGTCGACCGAGGGAGTGCGGGAGGTTCTGCCGAACGGGGCGGATCACGCCTTTGAGTGCGTGGGGCGGGTGGAGTTGATCCGGCAGGCCGTGGATCTGCTGGATCGGCATGGGCAGGCGGTGTTGCTCGGGGTGCCGCCGGCTACGGCCGAGGCGTCCTTCCTCGTCTCGTCCATGTATTTGGACAAGTCGATTCTCGGGTGCCGGTACGGATCGTCCCGGCCGCAGCGGGACATCGCTCTGTACGCCCAGCTGTATCGCGAAGGGCGGTTGCTGCTCGACGAGTTGGTGACCGAGACGTATCCCGTCGAGGACTTCGAGAAGGCGGCGGGGGACGCGGAGGCGGGG
>NZ_JBXVPZ010000919.1:0-1326 GCF_057961495.1 Streptomyces sp. P5F9
ACCACCACCGCCCCGTACCGGACCAAAACCATCCGCTGCCGGACGGGTTCCGCCAGATACCGGAGGGGTTCGGTCCGCCGCCGGAGGGTTTCGCGCCGGCACCGGGCGGTGGTGGCTCGCCGCCGGTTGGGTTCGGACCGGTACAGGACGGTCGTGGCTCGGCAGCGGATGGTTTTGGTCCGGTACGGGGCGGTGGTGGTCCGTCGCCGGATGGTTTCGGACCAGTACCGGGCGCTGGTGCCCCGGCAGCGGATGGTTTCGCACCGGTACCAGGCGGTCGTGACCCGGCTCCGGATGATTTCGTGCCGGCACCCGACGGTTTCGGCTCGGCACAGGACGGCTGGTCCTCGGCTGATCAGCTGCCGGGGCCTGTTGCCGATGGTGCGCCAGGTCAGGTCGCGAGTGGTCCGGTGGGCTACGTCGGAAGTGGTGCGCCTGGGGAGGTCGGGAGTGGTTCACCTGGCCAGGCCGGGAGCGGTCACCCCGGCTACGCGGAAAGTGGCTCGTCCGGCGACGCGGCGAGCGGTCCGCCGGGCTACGTCGGAGGTGGTGCGCCTGGGGAGGTCGGGAGTGGTCCGGTGGGCTACGTCGGAAGTAGCGCGCCTGGTGAGGTCGGGAGTGGTTCACCTGGTCAGGCCGGGAGCGGTCACCCCGGCCACGCGGAAAGTGGCTCGTCCGGCGATACGGCGAGCGATTCGCCGGGCTACGTCGGAGGTGATGCGTCCGGCCAGGTCGAGAG
Source organism: Streptomyces sp. P5F9 (assembly GCF_057961495.1). NCBI lineage: Bacteria > Bacillati > Actinomycetota > Actinomycetes > Kitasatosporales > Streptomycetaceae > Streptomyces > Streptomyces sp. P5F9. The sequence goes on from NZ_JBXVPZ010000919.1 coordinate 740, forward strand.
CGGTCCGGCGGGCTACGTAGGGAGCGGGCACGGCGATGTCACGAGTGGACGGCCCGGCTACGCGGGGAGTGGTTCGTTCGGCGATGCGGGGAGCGGTCCGGCGGGCGATGCCGCGAGCGGTCCGCTCGGCCGCATCGGGAATGACCAGCCCGGCCACGTCGCGAGCGGGCCTCCGGGGCAGGACCCGGGCGGACCTCGGGGTCAAGTCCCGGGCGGGCCACCCGGACACGCTATGGGCGGCCCCTACGTGGGCGGTCCCTACGCCCCGCAGACCCCCGGAGGGCCCGGGGCCACCCACCGGGACCCGGCGCCGTACGGTGACCGCTCCGTGCCCGCGCTCGGGGGCTCCGCGCGCGCCAGTCGGCCCACCCCGGGCAGCCCGCGAACTCCGGGGACACCGGAGGCCTTGGAGGCGCCGGAGACTCCGGGTGCCCTGCCGACTCCAGGGACACCCGGGGCCTTCGGGACGCCGGGGACTCCGGACGCCCCGCATGGCCGGGGCACCCCAGGCACACCGGGCATCTCGCACAACCCGAGTACCCCGGGCACCCCGCAGGCAGCCAACACCCCACACACCCCCGTCACTC
>NZ_JBXVPZ010000920.1:0-1323 GCF_057961495.1 Streptomyces sp. P5F9
GCGCGGGGGAGGGCGTGAGGATCGTACGGATGCGGTGGCGGCGGGCCGCCTCCGCGCCCGCGATCACCGCGGCGAGGGGGATCTCCAGTTGGAGGAGCAGGGCGTCGGCCGTGGCGATCGTGGCCTCGTCGCCGGGGGCGAGGTGGTCGACGGTGCCGTTGGCGGCGGGGATGACGACGATCGCGTTGCCGCCCTCGTCGTCCACCACGATGTGCGCGGTGCCGGACGGGCCCTCGACGGTGCGCAGATGGTCGGTGTCGACGCCGGAGTGCTCGAAGGCGGACCGGAGCTGAGCGCCGTAGACGTCGTTGCCGACCGCGCTGATGATGGTGACGTCGGCGCCCGAACGGGCCGCGGCGATCGCCTGGTTGGCGCCCTTGCCGCCGGGGATCGTGCGGAACTCCCGTCCCGTCACGGTCTCTCCGCGCTGTGGGGCCTTCGCGACGTAGGCGACTAGGTCCATGTTCGTGCTGCCGAGCACGGCGATGTGGGTCATGGGCGGGCGGTCTCCTGATGGGTGAGCCGGGCGAGGGTGTCGAAGCCGATGCCGTTGAAGTCGCCTACGGAGGTGGCGAGTCGGTTCTTGAGCGGGGTCGTCCAGCGGTCGGGGAGAGCGGTGTCCGCGAGGAGGGCGGCGATGCTGCCGACCGTCGCTCCGTTCGAGTCGGTGTCCCAACCCCCGGACACCGCGCGGCAGATGGAGCCGGTGAAGTCGCCGTCCGCGTGGGTGAGGGCGGCGGCGATCAGGGCGGTGTTGGGGATCGCGTGGACCCAGTGATGGGTTCCGCCGTAGGTGGCGTGGAGTTGGTCCACCACCTCGTCGAAGTCCCGGTGTTTCCGGGCCAGTTGGAGGGCGTGCCGGATCGCCCTGGCCAGGCGGGAGCCGTGCGGGACGACCGTCAGACCGGTGTGCAGGCAGGTGTGGATGTCGTGGGTGCCGGTGGTCGCGGTCGCGATGGTGGCCGCCGTGAACATCGCCGCGTAGACGCCGTTCGCGGTGTGGGTCAACGTGGCGTCGCGGTGGGCCTGTTCGGCAGCGGCGGCGGGGTTGCCGGGGTTGGTCCAGCCGTGCACGTCGGCACGGATCAGGGCGCCGATCCACTCGCGGAACGGGTTGCGGTGGCGGGCCGTTCGCGGGGGTTCCAGGCCGGTGAGGAGGTTGCGGTAGGCGATGCGTTCGGCGGTGAAGGTGCGGCCCGCGGGGAGTTCGTCGAGCCAGAGCTTCGCCACGTCGGCGGTCGTGAAGTCCTTGCCGTGGCGCTGTAGCAACAGGAGGTTCAACAAGGGGTAGTTGAGGTCGTCGTCCTCGGGCATGCCGTCGAT
>NZ_JBXVPZ010000921.1:0-1321 GCF_057961495.1 Streptomyces sp. P5F9
GTCCTAGGAGACCAGGCGGTCCAGTGCGGGCAGAGTGAGCCACCGGTCTGCCGGCCGGGCGGGCTCGTCCACAGGCGGGGATACGGGAGCTGTCGTGCCGTAGTAGTGGCGTCGGGCGGCCTGGAAGTCGGCGGTGACGGCGTAGTCGGCCGTCTGCAGGGCCTGGTGCAGGGCCTGGTGCAGGGCAGCGGGCAGGTGGGGGCGGTGGCAGACCAGGGTCAGGTGGATGCCGGTGAGGGCGCGCAGTTGCAGGAGGCGCATCGTGCGGCGGGCGGTGAGGCGGTGGGCGGTGAGGCGGTGGGCGCGCAGGACAGTCAGCCGGGTGACGGGCAGGGCCGTGATCCAGGCGGTGGCGGCTTCCCAGGCGGGCTGACGGCCGGCGAGGAAACGGCCCGGGAGCAGGGGCGGTTTGCCCAGGGCGGCGAGAAGGTCGTGGGCGAGGCCGGTCTCGCTGGTGGTGCCCGGACTGGGGTGCAGGGTGATCCGGCCGGACGGCACGTGGTGGGCGGCCAGGGCGGTGTGCGTGTGGACCGCGTCGTCGCCCGGGTCGATGACCACCGCGACGGGTGTCGGCGGCACGGCGGGCGGCATGGCAGCGTGGTGGTCAGGCGAGGCGGCTGAAGGCCCAGCGCAGCAGTTCCTGGGGATGTCGCCGGGATCGGCATCCGCCCACACCGGATGGAACAGGGGAATGGCCTCCAGGACCTCGCCGGAGGTGAGGCGGGTGAAGTGCTGCCGGATGAAGATCCGGGAGGAGAGCATCGGTTCGCGGCGCAGCACGGTGTGGCAGCCCTCCCCGCCGACGAAGACGATCGCGAGCTGGGTTGAGGGTTCGTCCCACAGATAGCGGAAGTACTCGAACGCCTCCCCGTTGAGCCACTGGGCCTCGTCCACGAGGAAGGTGCGGGGGCGTTCGGCCAGCGCGGTTTTCAGCAGGCGGTCGGACTCGCTGGGGTGGCGCGGCGGTTCGCCGGCCAGGTCGAGCGCGGTCAACAACTCGTAGCGCACCGCGCGGGCGGTGGGCCTGGCCCGGAAAGTGATCTTGCGGACGTCCTCGTGCGGTCCGAGTCCGCGCAGGCAGATGCGGGCGGCGAGGGTCTTGCCGAAGCCGGCGCCGCCGCGGATGCACATCATCGCGCGGGCGGCGACCGTGTCGGTGACGTTGTCCCGGGCGGTGAACAGGGCCCGGGTGGTGACCACCGACGCATCGGCCAGGTCAACGTACTGGCAGGTGGCCGCGGTCACGAGGCATCTCCGTCTTCAGCGGTCTGTTCAGCCGGTCCGGGCGGGCGCCCGGGGGCAGGTTCGGACGGAACGGGAG
>NZ_JBXVPZ010000922.1:0-1318 GCF_057961495.1 Streptomyces sp. P5F9
GTTTGGGGAAGGTGGGCGGGGCTGCGGGGCGGCGCGTTCAGGCGACGCGGTACGGCGCTCTCATCGCGGGCGGGTTGCGTGGCGCCGGTGAAGTGCCGCAACGCGGGCCCGCGTTCGAGCCGCGTCGGGAAAACGTGCGAGGCCGGGAGCCGGCTCAGCCGATACCGAACGCGCCCTCCGGGGGCACGGGCGACGGAACGGCATCCTCGTCCTGAACCGGCCGCGCGCCGCCGATGAAGTCCCGTAGCGCAGGCCCGTGTTCGAGCCGTGCCGGGAACGCGTCCGAGGCGACGAGGCGGGTCAGGGGCGCCGTGTCGATGGGGTGGTGCGCGGCGACGAGTACCGCGTTGCCGAAGCGGCGGCCGCGCAGTACGCCCGGTTCCGCGATCAGCGCCAGCTCCTGGAACACCGTGCCGAACGTGGCGAGTTGGGCGCGCAGGAACGTGAAGGGGGAGGCGTCCGCGAGGTTGGCCAGGTAGACGCCGTCGGCGCGCAGGACGCGCTCGGCTTCGCGGGCGTACGCCACGGATGTGAGATGCGCCGGGACCCGTGAGCCGCCGAAGACGTCGGCGACGATCACGTCCGCCGAACCGTCCGGCGCCGCCTCCAGCCAGGCGCGGGCATCCGCACCATGCACGGTGACACCGGCGCCGTCCGGCAACGGCAGGTGCTCGGCGACCAACTCCAGCAACCCCAGGTCGGCCTCGACCACGTCCTGCCGCGAACCTGGCCGGGTCGCCGCCACGTACCGGGGCAACGTGAGCGCCCCGCCGCCCAGGTGCAGCACGTCCAGCGGGCGCCCCGCTTCCGCGAGGGTGTCCAGCACGTGCCCGAGCCGCCGCGCGTACTCGAACTCCAGGTGCGTCGGCGCGTCCAGGTCCACGTAGGACTGGGGCGCCCCGTCGACGGTCAGCAGCCAGGCCCGCTCCCGATCCACGTCGGGCATGAGTTTGGCGACCCCGTGATCTACGTCCCGGGTCACGGGTATCGGCTCGTTCACCGGTCCATTGTGCCGGGGCGCTGGGGTGGAAGGTGACCTGGTGGGCTGGTGACGGGCCAGTGCGGGGGTTGGCTGTGGGGCGCGGCAGTGCGGGTGGAGCGCTGACGTGCGGGACGCGGGCGCAGGCTGAGCGGTCGATTCCGGTGAGCGCGGGGCCCGCGTGATCCCGGCACCGTGCGCCCCGCACAGTCCGGCGGTCGCCGGTACCCACGCCTGCGTCTTCCAGCCAGCCCCCGAAATCAGCACCGCCAGCCGCCAGCCCGCGTCCCGCCAACCGGCCAGCCAGCCACCCCGCCCATACCCGGCCTGCGCTCACTT
>NZ_JBXVPZ010000923.1:0-1314 GCF_057961495.1 Streptomyces sp. P5F9
GTGCAGACGGAGCGGCGGGGTGCGATCCGAGCGGGAGCACGGACGTTGTCTGGTTGGTCTGATACTCGTAGCGAGGGGCGTTGCGGCGCAGCCCAGTACCGTGGGCGAGTTCCTCGGCGAGGTCAGCGAGGAGGGCGGCCGGGGTATAGACGGAGGCCCGCATGGCCCAGGTGGCGTTGTTGACGTCGGGTCCAGCCCAGAGGGTCCAGGTGTGGAGGGGGCTGTTCGGGTTTTGGGCGGTGAAGGCGTCGAACTGAACTCCTGCGTTCTCGGAGGGATTCGTTCACCAGATCCAGCGTCCGTCGAGAGTGTGCGTCCAGCCAGCGTCCTTGAGAGGTCTGGTGGCCGCGGTGACGGCCTTGTCGGTGATGGGACTGCCGAGGGAGGTGTCCCAGCCGTCGCCGTCGGCGAGATGGATCAGCAGGGCCTGGAGCACGGGGGTCGGGGTGGTTCCGGTCGCGGTGAGGTGCCACATGCGCTCGGAGACTGGTGTCTCGTAGGCGGCCACGGTCCAGGCGGTGTCGCGGGGGCCGGCTTCGTGCACCCGCTCGATCCGCAGGGTCTGGTCCTCGTGGATGGCGTGGGTGGTGTGGTCAGACCATGTGCGCCATTTTTCCCAGTCGCCCTGTTCGGCAAGGAAGTTGTCCAGGAGGGCGTCGTGGTCTGCAGGGTCGGCGGCGTACGCAGGTACCTCTTCGGTGACCGGCTCAGGTGTGGCCGGTGGGCTGCTTGGGGCCTGGAGGCTTGTGCGGGCGTGGGCGGCCTGGTGTTCGGTGTCGGTCATGGCGGCGGGTCCCGGGCGCAGGGTGTCGCGGTGGGCGTGTTCGAAGGCCGTGAGCGCGTCGGCGATGGAGTCGAAGGTGTCGGCGACGCACCGCAGGTGGTTCTCGCCGTGGAGGTAGACGCACTTGCCGGTGTCGCTGTAGGCGCCGACGGCCACGGCGGTCCCGTGGTCGTCGGCGTGAGCGTGGATGATCAGGCGGCCGTGACGGATGTCGTCGTGGATCTGCTGGGCCTCGTTGGAGACGTCTCGGATCTCGCTGCGGGTGAGCCAGGACATGGGGTGCTCGGCCCAGGTCCACTCCTCGTGGATAGCCTCCCGCAGCCGGGGTGTGATCTCGATGGCGATGCCCTGGTCGGTGAGCTCCTGGGCGGCCTGATTGGCCCAGTAGGGCTCTTCATGATCGATGCGGGCCAGGACCATGGTGTGTTCGTCGAAGGGCACGAAGCCCCGGTCGGTAAGGAGATCGCGTGCGGAGCCCAGCAGGGTGCCGGCGAGGTGAGCGGTGACGGCACTGGGATGGGCGGGATCTG
>NZ_JBXVPZ010000924.1:0-1312 GCF_057961495.1 Streptomyces sp. P5F9
GGACGGGGGCGGTGAAGGGGTCGGGGCCCAACGCCATCACCTCGACGCACCAGTTGCGGGCCTCGATGCGGACGTCACGCATCTGCCAGTACCAGACCAGCGACAGGACGAGGCAGATCGCCTCCTGCTCGTCGCGTTCGGCGACGGCGTGCCGCAGGGCGGTGCGGAGGTTCTCGTATTCGAGCTCCAGCCGTCCTACGGCGGCGAGTTGGCCGGGGCCGCGCAGCAACGGGTCGGTGGTGCGGGCGAGTTCGCGGTAGTACGTCAGATGGGCGCGCTCGGCGCGGGGGCGGCGGCCGGCCTCGTCGAGCCGTTCGCCCGCGTACTCGGCGACGGTCTCCAGGAGCCGGTAACGCATCTCCCCCTCGCCCGAAGGGGCCGCCACCACAAGGGACTTGTCGACGAGGGAGCCGAGCGTCTCGAACGCCACGGGCCCGCACACGGCCTCGGCGGCGGCGAGGTCGCAGCCGCCGGCGAAGACGGACAGGGTGGTCAGCACGTCCCGTTCGTCCGCGTCGAGCAGGTCCCAGGACCAGTCGACGACGGCCCGCAGGGTCTGCTGGCGGGGCAGCAGCGTACGGCTGCCCGAAGTGAGCAGCCGGAAGCGGTCGTCGAGCCGGTCGGCGATCTGACGCGGCGTCAACATCCGTAGCCGGGCGGCCGCCAGCTCGATGGCGAGGGGCAGTCCGTCGAGGCGCCGGCAGATCTCGGCGCAGGCCTCGGGGTCGTCCTCGACGCTGAACCCGGGCCGGGCGGCGGCCCCGCGGTCGGCGAGGAGCCGTAGCGCGACGGGGTCGGGCAGCGGTTCCACCGGGCGCAGCAACTCGCCCGGTACGCCCAGGGGTTCACGGCTGGTGGCGAGCACGGTGAGGCCGGGGCAGCGCTCCAGCAGGGTCTCCACGAGGCGGGCGGCGGCGTCCACGACGTGCTCGCAGTTGTCGAGGACGATGAGCATCCGGCGGCTGCCGCAGTGTTCGGCGAGCCGGTCGACGGGGTCGTCGTGCCGCTCGCCGCCGGCCGCCCGGATCGCCTCGGCGCCCGCGCTGTACATCACGGTCTCGCGCGCGCCGACGGCCGTGAGCACGGCCGTCGGTACGGCGTCGGGGTCGTCCACGGGGGCGAGTTCGGCCAGCCACACCCCGTCCCGCGCCGCCTCCCGCACCCCTTCGGCGGCCTCCTGCGACAGCCGCGTCTTCCCGGCCCCACCGGGCCCGAGCAGCGTCACCAGCCGGGCGGAGGCGAGATCACCCCGGATGACGTCGATGTCGGCCTCCCGCCCGACGAAGGAGGTGAGGCGGGCGCGGAGGTTGCC
>NZ_JBXVPZ010000925.1:0-1310 GCF_057961495.1 Streptomyces sp. P5F9
TTCGTTGGTTCGTGGGATGGGGTCGTTCTTCAAGGAGTGTGGGCATCCGAAGTCGCGGTGGTCGAAGTGTCCTCATCTGTACAAGATCCGCTATCGGTCGGCGGCCGGGCAGCAGACGGAGGAGTCCGGGTTTTCGAATCAGGACCAGGCTGTTGATCGTCTGTTGGAGGTCTACAACGCGAAGAAGGCGGCTCCGCGGGGTCAGGCGAAAGCGGCGCGGGTCGCGAAGTACGGTGCGATGCGGTTCGGGGAGTACGCGGCTGAGTGGAAGGCCGGGCAGCGGGATCTGGGGCCGTCGTCCGTGGCGCACCTGGAGTCGCTGCTGTCGATTCATCTGCTGCCGCTGTTGGGAAGTCGGCGGATGGACACCTTTGACCACAAGGTTGTTGAGGGGTTCATCCAGACGATGGAGCGCAATGGTGTGGGTCTGGCGGCGCAGTCCAATGCGTTCGACAAGCTGAAGGCGATCCTTCTGGACGCGCATCGGCTGGGGTTGTTCGATGACAATCCGGTGACGGGTGTGAAGGCGCCGCAGTACGACCCGAAGCGTGTGGTGATCCCCTCGCCGGCGCAGTTGCCGGGGATACGTTCTGCCGGTGATGACAGCTTCCTGCTCGTCGCTGATCTGATGAGCGGGTGTGGGATGCGCAATGGGGAGGCATTTGCGGTCAATCTCAACAACATCGTGGCCGATGACGTCTACCGCATTAGCGAACAGGTCAACCGCACCACGGGTCAGTACGACCGGCTCAAGCACCGCAAACCTGACGAGTACCGGGACGTGCCACTGCCTGCGCGGACGAGACGGACCATCGAATGGTATGCGGACAAGCACGGCACCTTCGATGGCTATCTCCTGCGTCACCCGGGTGACCCGTCCAGACCGTTTCCCCACTATCACATCGCGAATCAGTGGCAGCGGATCAAGAAGGCCGGGCAGACCGACATCCCCGACGGCATGGTCGTCTACAGTCTGCGGCACTTCTTTGCCTCCAACTGCCTGACCCACGGCATTCCCATCACGGACGTCGCGGAGTGGATGGGCCACAAAACCATCGAGGTCACCTACAAGATCTACCGGCACCTCATGCCCGGCTCGATCAGCAAAGCCGCCAAGACACTCAACCTGGATCTCGTCGCATAAGGCGTACAGATCTTTAGTGGTTTTCTGCTCGGTGGTTTGTCGGGGCTTCGGCGTAGCAGCGTGACGCCTGTTTTGTGATCATGTGATTCCGAGGAGGGCGAGCGACCTGCTGGTGTCACGAGCGTTGCGCCGAACGCTGGCGGCGATGTTGATGCCCTCGGCGAGC
>NZ_JBXVPZ010000926.1:0-1310 GCF_057961495.1 Streptomyces sp. P5F9
GCCGCCGCCGCCCGCGAAGTTGACGCCGCGCTCCAGCCGGTCGAGGCGGGCCATGACCGACTGCTCGTCGCCGTAGGCGGCGGGGAGCATGACGCGGGCGCAGATCAGCTCCAGCTGCAGGCGGGGGGAGGTGGCGCCGCGCATCTCGGTCAGGCCGGTGTTGACGAGGTCGGCGGCGCGGCTGAGTTCGGCGGCGCCGAAGGTGCCTGCCTGGGCCTGCATGCGTTCGAGTACGTCGGTGGGGGCGTCGATGAGGCCCTTGTCGAGGGCGTCGGGGACGGCCGCGAGGATCACCAGGTCGCGGAGGCGCTCCAGCAGGTCGGCGACGAAACGGCGCGGGTCGTTGCCGCCGTCGATGATGCGGTCGACGACCTCGAAGGCGGCGGCGCCGTCACCGGTGGCGAAGGCCTCGACGACGGAGTCGAGCAGCGAGGCGTCGGTGTAGCCGAGCAGCGAGGTCGCCATGGCGTATGTCACACCGTCGGTGCCGGCGCCGGCGAGCAACTGGTCCATGACGGACATGGAGTCACGCACGGAACCGGCGCCGGCGCGCACGACGAGGGGCAGGACGCCGTCCTCGACCGGGATGTTCTCCTGCCCGCAGACCTGGCCCAGATACTCGCGCAGGGTGCTGGGCGGCACGAGCCGGAAGGGGTAGTGGTGGGTGCGCGACCGGATGGTCCCGATGACCTTCTCGGGTTCGGTGGTCGCGAAGATGAACTTGAGGTGCTCCGGCGGCTCTTCGACGACCTTGAGCAGCGCGTTGAAGCCGGCCGACGTGACCATGTGGGCCTCGTCGATGATGTAGATCTTGTAGCGGCTGCTCGCGGGTCCGAAGAACGCCTTCTCGCGCAGCTCACGGGCGTCGTCCACACCACCGTGCGACGCGGCGTCGATCTCGATGACGTCGATGGAGCCCGGGCCGTTGCGCGCGAGATCCTGGCAGGACTGGCACTCCCCGCAGGGGGTCGGCGTGGGGCCCTTCTCGCAGTTCAGACAACGGGCCAGGATGCGCGCGCTCGTGGTCTTGCCGCAGCCTCGCGGCCCGCTGAACAGGTACGCGTGATTGACCCGGTTGTTCCGCAGCGCCTGCTGCAACGGGTCGGTGACATGTTCCTGCCCGATGACCTCGGCGAACGACTCCGGGCGATAACGGCGGTACAGCGCGAGAGACGACACGCGTACGAGGTTATAGGCGCCCACTGACAACCGGGCCCGCCTGTGAGTCCGGCGACCGCCCCGACCGCCGGTCGACTGTCCCGACCCCTGGGGCGACTGGCCCTACCCCGGCAGACTGTCCGGCCCCCGGG
>NZ_JBXVPZ010000927.1:0-1307 GCF_057961495.1 Streptomyces sp. P5F9
GTCCCGCCCCCGCCCTTGGAGGACGAGCCCGGGTCGACGATCAACAGCACCGGCGCCCGCGTCTCCACGACCGTCCCGTCCATCTCCTCGACCCGCCGCACCTCCGCGTCGATCAGCACGGAGACCGGAGCCGCGTGATCCCCGCTAATCCGGGGCCGGGTCAACCGTGGATCGGAACCGACCTCCACCTCCGCGGTCACGGTCGCGTACTCCTCCGCCAACTCGGGCACCGGCCCGCGCCGCAGATCCGCCCCGTGCAGCCCGGCGGAAGCGGCGGCCGCGGCGACGGAGAGGAGCAGGGCGGCGATCGAGACCCGGGGCCATGCGGCGTGCCGCCACGAGGGTGCGGGGCGAACCCCCTCCAGTGAAACGTCTTCCGGTAAGAGGTCGGCGTCCGGCTGTGACGGGGCGTGGCTGACGTCTGCCCCTGCCCCTGGCCCTCCCCTTGGCCCTCCCCCTGCCCCTGCCCTGTCCCGCCGCCGCGTCACCAGCAACAGCACGAGCGCCACGGTCAGCGAGGCGGCGGCGACTCCTGTGACCCAGCCCGGTGACGCGTCCAGCGCCAGTGCCGCCGTCGCCCAGGCCGCGAGTGCGGGCGGCACGAGTCGTAGGTCCGTCGGTCCTTCCTGTCGGGGGTGTGCGGCACCCCGCCGGCTTCCGGAGTCGGCGTGCACGGTTCGGCGGGCCGGCGAAGGGACGTCGTCCTGTGCCGTGCGGCGAGGAGTCGTGGGCTCGGGCGGATCGTCGTGGACGCGGGTCACGGCTGGACCAGATCCCGCAGATCGGCGAAGCGACGGTCGCCGATGCCGTTGACCTGGCGCAGTTCGTCCACCGAGCGGAAACCGCCGTGCTGGGTGCGGTAGTCGATGATGTGCTGGGCCAGCACCGGGCCCACGCCGGGCAGGGTGTTGAGCTGATCCGCGGTGGCCGTGCTGAGGGAGACCGGAGCAGTCGGAGCGGCTCCCGCGGCAGAGCCCGCCGAGCCCGTGATCCCCGTGGTGTTCGCACCGCCCGCACCAGGCGCCGCCGCGGGGGCCGGACCGCCGACGACGATCTGCTCCCCGTCCACGAGGAACCGAGCCCGGTTGAGCCCGTCGGTGTTCGTGCCCGGACGCACCCCACCCGCCGCCCGCAACGCATCGGTCACCCGCGAACCGGCCGGAAGCCGATGAACCCCGGGCTCCCGGACCTTGCCGCTGACGTCCACGACGATCTCCGTACCGGCCGCACCCGAAGCGCCCTGCGCTCCGACCGACGAGACACGCGGTCCAGCCCTCTTCTCCGCAGCCGCATCCCCGCCGCCGTCC
>NZ_JBXVPZ010000928.1:0-1304 GCF_057961495.1 Streptomyces sp. P5F9
GCGGACCGCCTCGACCAGCTTGACGATGTCGTGCGCGTGGGCCACGGGCTGGAGGTCGTCCAGCGGGCTCACCCCGCAGGGTCCCTCCAACTTCGGCCCCGACCCGTCGCGGCCGGTCCCGCCGCCGCCCGGACCGACCCCGCCCGCGGGTCCCGGTGGGACGAGCGGCGCCCCGCAGGCCTTCCAGCAGTCCGCTCCGCCGGCCCCGCCCGGGTTCCCGCAGGAGACGAACCGTCCGCAGCAGGGCGGCCCGTCCTTCGGCGGCGGTGACGACGACTGGGTGATCTCCCCGCCGACCCCCGGCTCCCCGGGTGGACCCGGTGGTCCCGGCGGTCCCGGCCAGGGGGGCGGTGGCTACGGCTATCCGCAGCCCGGTTCGACCCAGGCACCGCCTCCGCCGCGTCCGGCGTACCAGCAGCAGCCGACGACGTGGATGGCGACGATCGGGCCGGACCGCGAGTACTTCATGGCGATGATGCAGCGTTCGGGGCCGGAGGCCGCGGGGCTCAATCTGCCCGCGTACTCGCCCGAGCAGCAGCGTCAGCTCACCGGCAACCAGATCACCATCGGCCGTCGCCGGCACTCCACCGGCGAGTCTCCCGACATCGATCTGTCCGTGCCGCCGGAGGATCCGGGTGTCTCGCATCAGCATGCGGTGCTGGTGCAGCAGCCGGACGGGAGTTGGGCCGTCGTCGACCAGAACTCGACGAACGGTACGACCGTCAATGGTGGCGAGGAGCCTATTCAGCCGTTTGTGCCGGTGCCGTTGCAGGACGGGGATCGGGTGCATGTGGGGGCTTGGACGACGATCACTGTGCGGCGGGGTTAGTTAAAAGGTCCCGCAGCGTCGTTTGTCGTCTGCGGGCGCGTCGTGGCTGGTCGCGCCCCGCGGCGGAGCCGCTAATGTCACAGCCCCGCGCCCCTTCAGGGGCGTTGTAGTCACCGGAGATACCAGGCGTGCGGGCCCTCCGGATCGTCCAGCCATGCCCATGTCTGCTCGCCGGAGACCGTGACGCCGTAGCGCTCTCGGCCTGGCCGCCCTTCTTGCTCCCACAGCTCGCGGGCCTCCCGCGGATCGAGCGTGCCGTGGGTGAGGGTGAGCAGGAAGCGGAGTAGTTCGTGGTCGCCGGGGCGGTGCGGGATCTCGGTCGGCGAGGTGGGCTCCGTGCCGCGCAGGGGGACGAAGTACGCGGCCGTGTCCAGGAAGCGGCCCTCGGCGTGCTCCGCGTCCCGGACGGTGAGGGCGATCAGGCCGGTTGCCAGCGGGGCCAGGATGCGGGCGCCGGGGGTGCACTGGGCGGGCC
>NZ_JBXVPZ010000929.1:0-1299 GCF_057961495.1 Streptomyces sp. P5F9
CTCCTGGACGGCAACCGCCGCTACGCCACCGACCACTCCCGCCACCCGGACGAGAGCCGCCGACTCCGTCACCAACTGGCCACCGCACAGCACCCGTTCGCGGTGATCGTCGGCTGCGTCGACTCCCGGGTGCCGCCGGAGCTGGTCTTCGACCAGGGCCTCGGCGACCTGCTGTGCATAAGGACGGCCGGCGAGGTCCTGGACGAGGCGGTGCTCGCGTCCATCCAGTACGGGGTGGAGGAACTGCGCATCCCCCTGGTGCTGGTGCTCGGCCACGAGCGCTGCGGCGCGGTCGCGGCGACCCTCGCGCACCTGGAGACCGGCGCCCCCGTCCCCGGCCATCTCGCCCTCCTGGTCGACGAGATCAGCCCGGCCGCGCGCCGCACCCGCGCCCTGCCCGGCGACTGGGCCGAGCACACCATGCGGGCCCACACGGCCTGGGTCAGGGACGCGATCCGCGCCGACCCCGCCTTCACCTCCGCGCATGTCGTCGCGGCCCGCTTCGACCTCGACACGGGGCTCGTGTCGCTGCTGCCGTAGCCCCAACTCCCCACTGCCGTAAGCCCATTGCCCTCACGCTCACCCACGCGAAGAAGTCCATGACCATGAACGGCGTGCTCTCCGTCCTGCCCTCCCCCGCCGACTTCCGCACCATGACCCGCGCCCCGCGCCGCGACCTCCTGTGCGGCCTCACGGTCGCCGTCGTGGCGCTCCCGCTCGCCCTCGGTTTCGGGGTGACGTCCGGTCTCGGCGCGGCCTCCGGCCTGATCACCGCGATCGTCGCGGGCTCGCTCGCCGCGCTGTTCGGCGGCTCCGCGCGCCAGGTCAGCGGGCCGACCGGCGCGATGACCGTGGTCCTCGTCCCGATCGTCCACGAGTACGGCGCGAACGGCGTCCTGACGGTCGGTCTGATCTCCGGCTTCATGCTCCTCGTGCTCGCCTTCGCCCGCGCGGGGGCGGCGATGGCCTACGTCCCCGCACCCGTTATCGCCGGTTTCACCATCGGCATCGCGTGTGTGATCGGGCTCCAGCAGGTGCCGTCGGCGCTGGGCGTGCCCACTCCGAGCGGTGACCAGGTCGCGGTGGTCGCGGCCCGGGCGGCGGAGGAGTTCGACGCGACCCCGCACTGGGCCGCGCTGCTGCTGGCCCTGGGCTCGGCGGCGCTGATGCTGGCCGGGGCGCGCTGGAGGCCGACGGTTCCCTTCTCCCTGGCGGCAGTCGCCGTCGCGACGATCGTCTCGGAGGCCCTGCACCTGCACGTGACCCGCCTGGGCACACTCCCGGCTTCCCTCCCCGCCC
>NZ_JBXVPZ010000930.1:0-1297 GCF_057961495.1 Streptomyces sp. P5F9
GCTGGGCGAGGTCGACTTCGTGCTGGTGCACGGGCGGCGGCGGGTTTCGGCACAGGGGGCCGCGGATGCGTTGGCGGCGGCGATTCTGGCGGGCGGGGATCGATTGCATCGGCGCGGTCCGTAGTCCCGGTTTTTCATTACGGAAAACGTGAGCCGGCTTCTACAAGAATGCCGACGTCCATGAATTTCTCGGCCGGCCGTGAGGGAATTCCCGACAGCGGGCGGCGCTGCCGGAAGCAGCGCCGCCCGTTATGTCATCGGCGGATGATTCAGGAGAACGAGAACTCTCCTCCGTAATCGGTGTCGTGATCGCGGTACACGGAGCTGTAGTTGAGCTGACTGGTGTCGACCACACCGTCCTTGACCGAGAACTCGATCCAGACACCGGGTCCGTCGATGCGGACGTAGTCGCCCGCGGTGTCCAGTGCGGTGCTGCCCGAGTACGAGATGTAGGTGTCGTCGAGCTCGGACTTGTAGGTGCTCAGGGTGGACGCGGCGGTCGTGTCGTCCGCGGCCTCGACCCACGGCGTGATGGCGTCGAGCACCAACTGCTGCTGATCGTCGGTCAGTTCGCTGACCGCGATGCCCTCCTTGGTGTCGGGGAAGTCGCCGTCCTCGTCCGGGCCGAGCACCACGTCGGTGGTGGAGTCGGAGAGCTTCGCCTCCGTCAGCTCGTCGTCGCTCAGGCCTTCGAGCATCGACTCCATCCCGTCGTGCATTCCGGACAGGGGTGCGTAGGTGGTGCCGTCGCCGTCGGTCCAGGTGGCGGGTTCCACTCCGGCGAAGTACGGGGTGGTGCCCACGGCCTCCCCGTCCTTGTAGGTGAGGTTGACGGCCAACTGGTCGCCGCCGAAGTGCAGTTGCCAGGTGCCGGAGGTGCTCGGGGTGCCCAGGAGGGCGAGGTAGTAGTTGCCGCTGCCGTAGCTGCTGTCGGTCTCGCCGAGGACGTCGTCGGCCGCCAGGATCTGGCTGATCTGGTCGTAGCCGGTGTCGGTCCCGGTGCCCGTGGCCGCCTCGACCACCGCCTTGGCGGCGGCGAGCTGGGTGTCGCTGAGCGTGCTCAGCTCGATGCCGACGCGGCAGTCCGCACCGCACGCCTCGTTCGACCAGGCGACGGCGTTGGCCTGCGTGAAGTCGAGGAGTACGTCGGCCTGTTGGTCGTCGTCCAGGGTCTTCAGGAACGCGTTGGCGGCGTCGACCACATCCGATACGGACGAGCCCGTGCCGGCCGTACCCGTGGGCTCGGGTGCGGATGCGGAGGCCGGCGTGGAGGGGGAGGTGGATCCAGGGTTCGTCG
>NZ_JBXVPZ010000931.1:0-1292 GCF_057961495.1 Streptomyces sp. P5F9
GCCAACCCGCCCACCACACTGGGTGAGTTCACGTTCGACGCGTATGCCGGGATGGATTTCTACGACGTGAGCATGGTAGGGTGGCAGCGCGCCCCGGTCCCTGGTGGTGGACCGGGGCACTTGTCGCGAGTGTCAGCTGACCGTCTTGGCGGCGTCCGCGATGAGGTTGGCGACGATCTTGGGGTGGCTGATCATCGCGACGTGGGACGAGCGCGGTACTTCGACGACCTTGCGCGCGTTCGCACGGCTGTACATCCAGCGCTCGCACGCCGGCGGGATCGCCTTGTCCTGGCCGGCGACCAGGCCCCACGACGGGATCGTCTTCCAGGCCGCGGCCGTGGTCGGGAAGACGAACGAATCGGCGTCGAACGGCCGCTGCGTCGCCTGCAGGACCCGGAAGTCGGCGGTGGAGATGTCGGCGGCGAAGGCCGCCTGGCCGTCCTTGCTCAGGTACAGGTCGGTTCCGGTCGTGCCGTCGGCCTTCGTGTACGGGACCGGCACGCTCACCGGTCCGACCTCGCTGCCGGGGAACTTGGTGATGAGCTCGCCCTGCGTCTCACCCACGTCGGGCACGAACGCCGCGATGTAGACCAACGCCTTGACGTTGGACTTCCCGGCGGCGGCATTCGTGATCACCGTGCCGCCCATGGAGTGCGCGACCAGCACGACCGGTCCGCTGATGGAGTCCAGCAGACTCGCGACGTACGGGGCGTCGGTCGGAATGCCCCGCAGCGGGTTCGCCGCGCAGACCGTGGTGTAGCCCTTGTCCTGCAACTCCCTGATGGTGGCGTTCCAGCAGGACGAATCGGCGTACCCGCCGTGCAGCAACACGATCGTGGGCTTCACCTTGGACTTCTCCTCACCGTTGCCAGTTGTGGCCGTCGCCGCGCCGGCCGTTCCTTCTGCGCCGGCGATCAGCGCCGCCGACCCGGCCAGCGCCGCTCCGGCGGCCAGTACCCGCCGGCGGGAAACATCGGAACTCATGGGACTCCTCAGGCATGGGGATTCGGGGGGAACAGGTCTGACGAAGCGCTCGCCGCCGAGCTGCTGTGCGAGGGCGGCGGGCGCCAACTGAACAGGTCGCCGTCAGGAGTTCGGCTCGGTCGGCGGGCTCAGCCGCGCGCGGGCGGCTTCATCGGTGTGGCATGCCATGGACCCTATGAGGAGCGCTTTTGCGGTGGCATCGGCAATGTGACCTAGATGCCGGGGTTGGTGGTTCTGCCGTCGGCTTCAGCAGAGGCCGGGGCTCCGCTTACGGCCACGGCCACGTCAACTGTCCCCGCCCGGACCCG
>NZ_JBXVPZ010000932.1:0-1289 GCF_057961495.1 Streptomyces sp. P5F9
GTGGTCGTGGGGCGGGCGCCTGCGGACGGGGCTTGTGCCGCACCCGGGTCCCCCAGTTCCAGGTGCAGGCCGGTGGGGAGCAGGGACGGCTGTTCGCCGGTGTTTCCTACGGTCCTTGTCGCCGCCGTGTCCGTTCTTACGCGTACGTCCACTCCGTCCGAGTCGCCCACCCACAGCGGGGCCGTGGAGCCGTGGACGTGGCCGGAGTCGCGTTCGGCGGTGCCGGGGTCGGCGCCGTGGTCCTCGTTGTGGGTGTCGATGTCCTGCCAGCCGGACCAGTCACCCGTGGCGGTGGCCCGGGTGCGGACCTGGACCTGGCCGCGCAGTTCGGTGTCGGGGTCGGACCAGGTGACGCCGACGAGGGAGAAGCGGTGGACGTCGTCGCGGGTGAGGCCCTGTTCGGGGGCCGCGCCCAGGGTGCGGTCGCGGGTACGGGGGGTGAGGGGCAGCGACTGGGTGCTGCCGGGGAGGTCCGGTGCGGCGGTCGTCGACGCGGTTCTCGCGCCGCTCGTTGACTGCGCCGCCGATGCCGATGCCGGCGCCGCGGCCGCGGGCAGGGTGAGCGGGAGGGCCAGTGCGGCCGCGCAGGTGACGCCGATCGAGGAAGCAAGGAATCCACGCATGCCCCTGATCCTGGACATAGTCATACATATCTGTCTATCCGGGAATTGACGGACCGTCGGCTGCCGTTCGTCCGAACCGGTGGTCCGGCGCCGGACGCGGGGGCGTGCGGCGGCGGGCGCCCGCGTACGCTTGCGCGGGTGAACGCCACCGATCGCACCCCTGCCGACCTGCTGCGTTCCGCGCTCGCCGCGGATCCTGGCCGCCCCCTGGTGACCTTCTACGACGACGACACGGGGGAACGTGTCGAATTGTCCGTGGCCACCTTCGCCAATTGGGTGGCCAAGACCGCGAATCTCCTCCAGGGGGATCTCGGTGCCGGGCCCGGTGACCGGGTCTCGGTGTTGTTGCCGGCGCACTGGCAGACGGCGGTGTGGTTGCTGGCGTGTTCGTCTGTGGGGGTGGTCGCGGACGTGGGCGGGGATCCCTCCGGGGCCGATGTGGTTGTCAGTGGGCCGGAGTCGCTGGAGGTGGCTCGGGCTTGTGGTGGGGAGCGGGTTGCTCTTGCCTTGCGGCCGCTCGGGGGGCGGTTTCCGCAGACGCCGGTCGGGTTCGTCGACTATGCCGTTGAGGTGCCCAGTCAGGGGGATCGGTTTGTTGCGTTCTCTCCCGTTGACCCTGAGGAGCTTGCGTTGGTCGTGGGTGGGGTGGAGTTGACCGGGGTGCAG
>NZ_JBXVPZ010000933.1:0-1288 GCF_057961495.1 Streptomyces sp. P5F9
TGTTTCATAGTGTTTCGGTGGTCATAGCGTGAGGGAAACGCCCGGTTACATTCCGAACCCGGAAGCTAAGCCTTACAGCGCCGATGGTACTGCAGGGGGGACCCTGTGGGAGAGTAGGACGCCGCCGAACAAATATTGCGAAAACCCCTGTACCGTTTATTCGGTACAGGGGTTTTCTGCGTTTAAGGGGTTCTGAATTCTGTAAAGGGCTCTGCTTTTTCAAGCAGGGCCCCGTCGTATTACAGACGGCCCGCACTCTTGAGAGCCAGATAGGCGTCCGCCAATGCCGGTGCGAGATCGTCCGGTGTCGCGTCGACGATGGTGACGCCGGCTCGGCGGAGTTTTTCCGCGGTGCGGTCTCGTTCGCTCTGTGCACGTGCCGCAGCTGCCGCCTCGTAGACCGCCTCCGTGTTTCCGCGGGCCGTGGCCATGCGGGCGATGTGGGGGTCTGCCACGGATGCCACCAGAACCGTATGGCGCTGGGTGAGTTGGGCGAGGACGGGGAGCAGGCCCTCTTCGACCGGGGCCGTGTCGAGGCTGGTCAGCAGGACGATCAGGGAGCGGCGGGGTGCCGTACGGATCGCGGTGGCTGCGAGGCCTCGGGCGTCTGTTTCGACGAGTTCCGGTTCGAGGGTCGCCATCGCGTTGACCAGGGACGGGAGTACGTCGCGTGCCGTGCGGCCCTGGACGAGGGCGCGGACCCGGCGGTCGTAGGCGAGCAGGTCTACGCGGTCGCCGGCGCGGGATGCCAGGGCTGCGAGGAGCAGGGCGGCGTCCATGGAGGCGTCGAGACGGGGGACGTCACCGACGCGGCCCGCCGAGGTGCGGCCGGTGTCGAGGACGAGAAGGATGTGGCGGTCGCGTTCGGGGCGCCAGGTGCGTACCGCGACCGTGGTCTGGCGGGCGGTGGCGCGCCAGTCGATGGAGCGGGTGTCGTCGCCGGGGACGTATTCGCGCAGGCTGTCGAATTCCGTGCCTTCGCCGCGGGTCAGGACGCT
Organism: Streptomyces sp. P5F9; assembly: GCF_057961495.1. Taxonomy (NCBI): domain Bacteria; kingdom Bacillati; phylum Actinomycetota; class Actinomycetes; order Kitasatosporales; family Streptomycetaceae; genus Streptomyces; species Streptomyces sp. P5F9. Next base: position 999 of record NZ_JBXVPZ010000933.1, read on the forward strand.
GGTGCGGCCGTCGAGTTCGCGCAGGCGGGCGAGTTTCGACGGGAGGTGCTTGCGGCTGGTGAACGGGGGCAGGACGCGGACCGCCCAGGGGACCGCGTGGGTGCCTTGGCGGGTGAGGAGGCCGAGGGGGCCGTAGGAACGGATCGTCACTCGGTCTGCGTGGCGGTCGCCGCGGCGGGTGGGGCGTAGGCGAGTGGTGAGGCGGCGGCGCTCGCCGGGTGGGATGGTCAGGCGGTGGCGGGATGCGGCGAATTCCGTGCCGGTGAGCCAGCTGCTGGGGGGCCAGGCAT
>NZ_JBXVPZ010000934.1:0-1286 GCF_057961495.1 Streptomyces sp. P5F9
CCGTCGGCAACCGGCTCGGCCCCCGGCGTACTCACGACCAGCGCGGGCGTCCCCGGCACGGTGTCGAGCACCTGCTCCCGCCCGGACGTCCGCACCGGCACCGCGGGAAACGCCCGCCCCAGCTCCTCCGCGGTCCGCCGCGCCCCCACGATCTGGGCCCGCAACCGGAACCCCCCGCACTCGGGACAGTGCCAGGAGCTCTCCTCGACCCCGCACCACCCACAGCGCAGCACACCCGCGTCCTGCCCCTCCAACGGCCCCGCACAGTGCCGACACCGCGCGGCGGCCCGGCACTGCGCGCAAGCCATCCGCGGCACATACCCGCGCCGGGGCACCTGCACCAGCACGGGCCCGTGCTTCAACCCCTCCCGCACCGCCTGCCACGCCAACGTCGGCAACCGCGCGGCGCGAGCGGCCTCGTCCCGCGCCAAGTCCCCGTCCCCCACGGTCCGTACGAGCGGCGCGGCCACCCGCACCTGGTCCCGCGACGCGACCAACGGCCGAGCCCACCCGCTCTCCACGAGCTGCGCCGCCTCCACGGTGCAACTCCAACTCCCCAACAGGAACGCGCACTTGTCCAACGCGGCCCGCAGCAACAACACGTCCCGCGCATGCGGCTGCGGCGCGTGCGGCTCGCTGTGGCTTCCGTCCCCGTCGTCCCAGATCGCGACAAGCCCCAGATCCTGAACGGGCGCGAACATCGCGGCCCGCGTCCCGACGACCGCACGCACGGCCCCCCGCCGCACGGCCAGCCACTGCCGATACCGCCTCTCGGGTCCGGCATCGGCGGTGAGCAGCGCATGCCGTCCCTCCCCCAACAGGGCGGTCAACGCGGCGTCGACCCGCCCGGCGGCCCGCCCGTCCGGTACGACGACGAGCGCCCCGCGCCCCGAGGCGAGCGTCGCGGCGACGGCCCGCGCGATCTCCTCGCTCCACTCGGGCCCCGGCAACGCGTTCCACACAGCCCGCGGCGCACCCCCCGAGGCCAGCGCCTCCAGAAACCCGGCCCCCCGCTCGTACCGCACCCAGGACCCCGGCTCGGGCACCTCGGGCGGCGGCAACGGCGCAGGCGACGGCTTCTGCTCGGCCCGAGCACTGCGCGGCGGCACGGCGAGCTGCAGCACATCGGCAAGACTCCCGGCATACCGATCGGCAACGGCCCGAGCGAGCCCCAGCAGTTCCGCACTCAGCACAGGTTCGGGCGACACGACCTGCGCCAGCGCGGCAAGCGGCCCGGAGTAGTCGGACGCGGCCAGCCGCTCGACAAGAAACCCGTCGATCAGCCC
>NZ_JBXVPZ010000935.1:0-1258 GCF_057961495.1 Streptomyces sp. P5F9
GCAGTAGGAAGCGGGGACGCGGATCGAGCCGGCGGTGTCGGTGGCCAGCCCCAGGTCCGCCCAGCCGCGGGCCACGGCAGCGGCCGGTCCGCTGCTGGAGCCGCCGGTGATCCGGCCGGGGGCGGCGGAGTTGACGGGGGCGCCGTAGTGCGCGTTGGTCCCGGCGAGGCTGAAGGCCAGTTCGTCGGTCTGGGCGATCCCGGTGAGTTCGGCTCCCGCGTCGAGCAGCCGCCGTACGGCAGTTGCGTGCGTGGGCTCCGTGGGGGCCTCGGCCAGCCAGGTGGGGTTGCCCGCACCGACGCGCTGCCCCGCCACCGCGAACAGGTCCTTCACGGCGACGCGGATGTGGGCGAGCGGGCCCTGTCCGCTGGACGCCAACAGCGGCCGGCCGTCTCCCTGACCACCCGCCACGCGCCACACCGCCGGATCCGGGCGCTCGTCCGGAGGCGGTGCGGATACGGCACTCACGTGCGCGGCGGCGATCCGCCATCCGGTGTCGGTGTGCTGCCACACCTGGGTCTGGAGCCCGCGCGATCCGTCCTCCCGCCGGGTCTCGGCGGTCACGACCGCGACGCGCGGTGCCGGCCGGACCACATGCACCCGCTCGACGACCCGCGCCGGAGCGCCGCCCCTCCCCCGCCGGAAGTCGGCGATGGCGGCGTGGCCCACCAGCACGGTGTCGCCCTCGGCGCGCAGGGTGCCGGGGGTGTCCAGGAACCAGTGGTCCAGGCCGGTCAGGTCATTGGCGCCCAAGGCCTGTTCGTATGCCCAGAAGGCAGCGAGGAGGTCCGCGTCCGGGGAGTCGGTCACGACGTGCCCGCCCGCAGTACGGCCAGGTCCTGCTCGTCGAGCGTGGCCAGCGGGCCGCGTTCGATGAGGTCGGCGAAGCCCTCGTCGGGGGACATGACGGTGAGGGTGTAGAGGCGTTCGGTGGCGGAGGTGTTGACGATGCGGTGCTTGGACCCGGTGGGCAGCACCAGGACGTCGCCGGGGGCGAGGTCGCGTTCGTGCTCGTCGCTGGCGGCACGGCCCTGGCCGGCGAGCACGACGAACGTCTCGACCGACTCGGGATGCCAGTTGAGGGGCTGGGCGCCGCCCGGTTCCCAGACCTCGAAGACGACCGTGGTCGGCGAGCCGTCACGGGGGCCGGTGAGCACGGCGAGTTTGACGGTGTCGCCCGCTGTGATGTGGTGGGCGGTGATCTGACGCAGTGGGGTGTGCAGCGGGGGGTTGGCCATGGCGGGCTCCCGGAGTGGTC
>NZ_JBXVPZ010000936.1:0-1255 GCF_057961495.1 Streptomyces sp. P5F9
CCCCTCGCCCACCGTCTCCTCCGCCAACGCCACGGCCTCCTCCCGTACTTCGAAGGGCAGCCCGCTCAACACCGGCGGTTTCGCGACCACGACGACGTGGACCTGGTCGCCCTCCCGGGCCACGGTGACCTCCGCGCCGGGCGGGGCCGTGTCCCGGACCACCTGAACGACCGCATCGGCCGGGTCCTGCCGAGCCGCGGCGCGGGCGCCCGAGCGGGCCGCGTCCACGCACTGGATCTGCGCGGCCACCACCAGCAGCCCCCACACCAGCGCCATGGCGAACATCACCAGCACAGGCAGCACCACGGCCGCCTCCGCCGTCACGAAACCCTCGTCCCCACCCCGCCGTTCACACCTTCGCATCGAGGGCCCGCTTCACGATGCTCTGGAGCTCCGCGCTGACCGCCCCGCTGGTCACCACCTTGTAGAGCACCACCGCGAACGCCACCGCCGCGACCAGCCCCATCGCGTACTCGGCGGTGGCCATCCCGGCATCCCCGCGCGCCGAGGCACCCAACCGTGCCCGTACCCGCACCGCTCGCACGGCCCGCACCGCTACTGCCTGCACTGCCTGCATTGCCTTGTACATCTCAACCCCCGTGAGGTTCCTGTCGGTTCACTTGCTCGCTCGGCCGGTCGCCGAGGTTCAGCGATCGCCCGTCATACGTCGGTCGTTCGTCGTCATACGTCGGTCGTTCGTCGTGATACGTCCGTCACCGCTCGCTCCTCCCGTCAGCCGCCACCTCCTCCCACCGCCCCACCCGCGAGCCCGATCACCACGGGCAGCACACCGACCGCGATGAACGCGGGCAGGAAGCACAGCCCCACCGGTGCGGTGATCAGGACGGCCGCCCGCCGGGCCCGTGCCGTCGTGGTGCGGGTCCAGTCGGCGCGGGCCTCCGCCGCGAGCCGTGCGACCGGTCCGGCGGCGGGGAGCCCCGACTCGTCGGCCCGTTCGAGCAGCCGGGCCAGCGGGCCGGCGCCCGGAAGCGAGGCCAACCTCCGCCAGGCATCAGCCGGTTCACCACCGAGCCGCACCTCCGCCGCCGCACGCGCCAGCCGTTCCCCCAGGGGCCCCGAGAGGGCCTCTCCCACGGCCTGGGAGGCGATCACCGGCGAGGCTCCGGCGGCGATGCAGGCGGCCAGCAGATCGGCAGCGAGCGGGAGTTGGCGGGCGGCGGTGGCCGCATCGCGCTCGGCGACGGTGTCGTCGGCCACCTGCCGACGCCGCCACTGCCACAGCCCGACGGCGACG
>NZ_JBXVPZ010000937.1:0-1254 GCF_057961495.1 Streptomyces sp. P5F9
GCCAAGTCGGGCGGCTCCGGCGGCGATGCGCGGTTGCGTGCGGCTGTGGCGGCCTGGGTGTCGTCGGGGTCGGACGGGGAGAGGCCGACCGGCGCCGAAGACCCCGAGGACGCGGAGAGGCCGGCCGGGGGCGAGACGGCTGACGTGACCGAAGGCTCAGGGGACGCGGACGTTGCTACGGCCGCTGCGGCAGACGGTCCCGAGGACGCGGAGACGCCTGCTGGAGCCTCGGAGACGGAGGACGGCGGGGACGCGGGGGAGACTTCCGTCGCCGGCGCCTCCGAGGGTGCTGAGACCGCCCAGGAGGCCGACACGGGCGAGCGGGCCGAAGGTCCGGGTGCCGGGGTGGCTGGTGACCCCGAGGGCGACGAGGGCGACGAGGCGCGCGACTCGGCTGCCGCCGATGACGTGGCCGAGGGTGAGCAGGTCGCTGACGCTGCCGCCGCCTCGGAGGACGACTCCGAGGTGGACGGGGCTCCTGCGGCTGCGGAAGCCGACGAGGTCGACGAGGCCGACGCGGATGCCGACGCGCACCCGGAGGGCGCCGACAGCGAGCCGGTCTCCAAGGCGGACAAGGCTCCCGTAGCCGCGACGACCGGCGAGGCCGGTACGGATGCCGACGCGCACCCGGAAGCCGCCGACACCGCCTCGGGCGATACCCCCAAGGCGGGCGAGACCGCTGAAGCCGGGTCCGCGGAAGCCGAGGTGGACGAGGCCGCGGCCGACACCGCCCCGGAGCCCGCCGAAGGCGAGACGTCCGCCCGAGCGACCGGAGCGAAGCCTGCCGGCCGGCCGGAGGAGTCCGCCGAAGGCGACACGTCCTCCGACGCGAGCGGGCCGGAGACCGATGAGAGCCCGGAGTCAGCCGCAGGCAAGGCGTCCACCGACGCAACCCGGCCGGAGACCGACACCCGTCCGGAGCCCGCCGAAGGCAAGACACCCACCGACGCGACGCCCCCCAAGACCGACAGCCACCCGGAAGCCGCCGAAGGCGACACGGACGCGGACCCCCGAACCACCGGTACCGAAGACGCCGCCCCCTCCGACGCGGAGCCGAAAGCCGCCGACGGCGACGGCGAGAAGGCCCCCGAGGGGCCACCCGCACCCGGCGACGAGACCCGCACGGGCCCTGCGGGTGGGGGCACCAAGACGGCCGATGGCGGAGCCGAGGCCGTCGATCACCCGACCACCGTCTTCAAGGCCGTACGACCGCCCAAGCCCGCGGTGGACCAGCCCACCACCATGCTCAAGGCC
>NZ_JBXVPZ010000938.1:0-1240 GCF_057961495.1 Streptomyces sp. P5F9
CCCCTCCTCGCCCGCACCACCCCACCCCGCTCCACATTCCGCACAGGAGAGTCGCATGTACAAGCCGTTCGCGCTGCTCAGAGGCGCCACCCCTACGAAGAAGGCAGTCATCGCGGTCAGTGCCCTCGGCCTGATCGGGGCAGCGGGATGCAGCAGCTCGAGCCCCGCCGCCTCTGCGGGATCGTCCAAGGTCGCGGTCAAGAGCGTCGCCTTCGTCGGCGGAGTCAAGGACAGCCCCTTCTACTCCGCGATCGACTGCGGCGCCAAGACAGAGGCGAAGAAGCTCGGCGTCAAGTACTCCTATTCCGCGCCGGGCACCTTCGATCCCGCCGCCCAGCAGCCGGTGCTCAGCTCCGTCGTCGCCCAGAAGCCGCAGGCCATCCTCATCGCGCCGACGGACAAGACCGCGATGTTCCAGCCGATGCACCAGGCCAAGGCCGCCGGCAGCAACCTCATCACCGTCGACACCAAGCTCAGCGACACCTCGGATCTGTCCAGCCAGATCAACAGCGACAACATCGCGGGCGGAGCACTCGGCGCCGACACCCTCGCCAAGCTCATCGGCGACAAAGGGAAGGTCGTCGCGCTGAGCGAGCCGCCGGGCACCAGCACCGACGACGAGCGCGTGAAGGGCTTCGTCGACCAGATGAAGAAGAAGCACCCGGGTATCACCGTGCTGACCACGCAGTACGCCGACCACTCGGCACAGACCGCCGCCGCCAAGGTGAGTTCCGTCCTCGCGGCCCACCCCGACGTCAAGGGCGTCTTCGCGGTGGACAACTTCACCGGTGACGGCGCGCCCATCGGCGTCCGCAACGCCAACGCGCGCTCCAAGGTGAAGATCGTCGCCTTCGACGCCCAGCCCAGCCAGGTGCAGGCCCTGCGCGCCGGGGACATCGACGCGATCATCTCGCAGGACCCGTACGACATGGGTGTCCTGGGTGTGCAGTACGCCGTCGCCCTGGGCAAGGGTGAAACGGTAGACAAGGCCAAGATCACCGGTCTGGCCGCCATCACCAAGCAGAACATCGATGACCCCAAGGTCGCGCCGTACGTCTACAAGTCCTGCTGACCCGCGGGGCCCGGCGAGTCCCGCCGGGCCCTGGTACACGCTGATGTCACCGCGCGCCGCCACCCGCGCGAACCGCGGCCGCACTTCGCCTAGGAGAATCTCAATGACCGTGTCAAGCCGCCTGCGTGACCGGTGGAGCGGAGGTGAACAGCCTCTTGTCGCGCAGCA
>NZ_JBXVPZ010000939.1:0-1231 GCF_057961495.1 Streptomyces sp. P5F9
GGGCGAGGGCGATGAGTGATGAGGGTGATGGGGGTTCGGTCCGGTCGAGTGTGCGGACAGAGGTCTCCGAGGTGTGATCGGACGTCGGGGTGAACGCCTTGGAGTGTGAACTCCCCGGTGTCGAACGGTCGTTGTCCGGTGCGGTCTCCTCGGCGGAGGACGTCTCATCGGCCGACTCCGTTACATCGGCCGGCAACCGAAAGGCTCCCGCGAGGAAGTCCCGTAGGTCACGGGCCCCGGCCTCGCCGGCACGCCCACGCACACCACTTCGCCCCTCGGCCCTGGAACCGCCGCTCGCCCGGGACACCGGCCGAGGTACCGACTCCGCTCCCCCGGTTCCTACGTCCTCACGAGCCTTCCGCGCCGCACCACGGGCCGCCCGCAACGCCTCACGCGCGGCATCCGCGGGCCGCGTCGAACCGCGGTCCGCGACGGTCGCAGGCTTCTGAACGGTCTCTGAGCCCTGAAGGGTGGTCGCGTTCGGAAGGCCGGCCGACTCGTCCCCCCTCGCGTCCCCGGACCGCCCTGTCTCACCTTCACCGGTTTCGCCAACTCCCGCGTCCCGAACGCCAGCCTCGGACCGCACCGGGTCTCGCAGCCGGTCCGCTGTTCCTTCTCCGGCGCTACCTCCCGGGCTACTCGCTCCCGCGTCCTGGGCCGGACCGTCACCCGGCGCGTGGGCATCTTCCCCCGAGGCGCCGACAGCGCGCCGCTCAGCGACGGCCCGTCGCAGCGCCGCGCGTGCCGCGTCCCCCGGCCGGGCCTGGGGCTCGGACGCCTTGTCAACTGCCTTACGGTCCGCGCCCGGTGCGTGAAGAGACCCGGGTGTGCGAGAAGACTCCGGGGGCCTGGCGACCTCCGCGTCCACCCCTTGGCCCCCACGTCCACGGGCCGCCTGCAACGCCCGCCGTACTACGTCCGCCGGGCGCTCCTCCCCCGCCAAGTGCCGCTCCGCCTCCGGCATTTCATCCGCCGGGCCCTGCGACGCCTCCGGCCCCCGCAGCACCTCCGCCGTTCCTTCCGCCACGCCGTGCGATACCTCCGCTCCCGGGTGCAGCTGCGGCTCCGCTGTTTCGCCCGACAGACGCCACGACCTCTCCACCGCCAAGTGCCGCTCCGCCTCCGGCATTTCATCCGCCGACGCTTCGGACGCCTGGGCCCGTGCCCCCTTCACCGCCAGGCCCCGCAGCACCTCGGCCATGTCTTCCGCCAGGTCCCGCGGCCCCTCCAC
>NZ_JBXVPZ010000940.1:0-1229 GCF_057961495.1 Streptomyces sp. P5F9
GCACCCCGAGAGCCTGCCCCACAACCGGCACGCTCCCGATCGACTGCGCCTGCGCAACCGGCCCCGTCAGCATCTGCGAAGCAACCGGCTGAAAGTCCGCGAGCTGAGTCGCAACCCCGTTGTCCAGCGGGTCAACACCCGTCCCCGCGAGCGGATTCGGCTTGAGCCCGGCAACAGGCCCGGTGACATACCCGACCGTGCCGGTGAGCGCGCCGAGCCCCGCCGCGGGGTCGATCTTGCCCAGAGACGTGGGCCGCGTCCGCACCACGTCGGCCACCGGCGCGGTGTCCGCGGCGGCCGACGCCGCCCCCGCACCGAGGGCGACCCCGGCGGTCGCGAGGGCGACGAGGGCCCGCTGGGCGGTCGGATGCTGAGGGGACGTGTGTCGTGCCATTGCTGGTGCCACCTTCTGGTGCGCAGGGTAATCAGGTCAGCACGAAGGGTAGTTGACGTGTGATGCGCGTTCCACTGGCGACCCGCGGGGTCGGCAGGACGTACGGAATGCGTCAAACTGGTGTCCCGTGAGCATCCTTTCCCCGTCACCGGCCCGTGTCGTGCTGCTGTGCGGCCCCTCGGGTTCCGGCAAGTCCCTCGTCTCCGCCCGGTCCGGTCTGCCCGTGCTGCGGCTCGACGACTTCTACAAAGAGGGCGACGACCCGACGCTGCCGCAGGTGGCGGGGAGTTCGGACATCGACTGGGACCACCCCGACTCCTGGGACGCGGACGTGGCGGTCGCCGCGATCGTCGAGCTGTGCCGCACGGGCCGTACGGACGTGCCGGTCTACGACATCTCGCTCAGCGCCCGCACGGGCACGGAGGCGGTCGATGTGGGCCGGACACCATTGTTCATAGCGGAGGGCATCTTCGCCGCCGAGGTCATCACCCGGTGCCAGGAGCTGGGCGTCCTCGCGGACGCGCTGTGCCTCAGCCGGGGCCCGATGCGCACCTTCCGGCGCCGCTTCCTGCGGGATCTCAGGGAGGGCCGTAAGTCCGTGCCGTTCCTGTTGCGGCGCGGCTGGCGGCTGATGCGGCTGGAGAGGTCGATCGTGGCCCGGCAGACCGGACTCGGCGCGTACGCCTGCGGCAAGGACGAGGCGCTGGGCAGGATGGCCGCGGCGGCGGTGGGCCGGCGCCCGGCTGCGGCTTCCACGCCCGCCCCGACCACCACCAGTTGAGGGCACAAAAAAAGCGGGACTGGACGGACCCCCCGGCCCTCCAGTCCCGCTCTC
>NZ_JBXVPZ010000941.1:0-1226 GCF_057961495.1 Streptomyces sp. P5F9
GGCCAGGCGGGCGGGATCGTGGGCAGGGCACAGGTCGCGATGATGCGGTCGTAGGGGCCGTGTTCGGGGACTCCGCGGGTGCCGTCGCCGGTGACGACGGTCGGGCGGTAGCCGGCGTCGGCGAGGTGGGTGCGGGCGGAGTCGGTGATCTCCGGTTCCAGGTCCACGGTGGTCACCAGGTCGTCGCCGAGCCGGTGGGCGAGCAGTGCCGCGTTGTAGCCCGTTCCCGCGCCGATCTCCAGCACCCGGTCGCCGTCCGCGACCCGCAGCTCGGCCAGCATCCGTGCCATCAGGGAGGGTTGGCTGCTGGACGACACCAGCTCCCCGTCCCGCAGCCGCGTGGCCAGTGGTACGTCGGCGTAGGCCCCGCGCAGCCAGCGCTCCCGGGTGCGCGGATCGGGGCTGTCCCTCCACAGCCGCTCGTTCCCGTCGGCGACAGACACGTAGTAGTACGGCACGAACAGATGCCGCGGTACGGCTGCGAACACCGCCCGCCAGCCGGGGTCGGCGTCCCAGGCGCCGCTCAGGCCGATCACCCGCACCAGCTCCGCCCGCGCGGAGACGGCGACGGCGTCCAGGTCCTTGTCGAGAACGTGCGCGCTCATACGTCCACTGTCCTGCGGCGGGGGCCGGGAGGCGAGCGGTCCTAAGTCTCAAGTCGTCGGCCGCCCCGTCTGAGACCATGGAGAGCGTGAAAGAGATTCGGCGCGGCACGCTTCAGGAGCAGACCTTCTACGAGCAGGTCGGCGGGGAGAAGACCTTCCGCCGGCTCGTCCACCGTTTCTACGAGGGCGTCGCCGGTGACCCGCTGCTGAGGCCCATGTACCCGGAGGAGGACCTGGGCCCGGCCGAGGAGCGCTTCACCCTCTTCCTGATGCAGTACTGGGGCGGCCCGACGACGTACAGCGACAACCGCGGCCATCCGCGCCTGCGCATGCGCCACGCGCCGTTCCAGGTCGACCAGGCCGCGCACGACGCCTGGCTGAAGCACATGCGGGTCGCCGTCGACGAACTCGGTCTGTCCGAGGAGCACGAGCACACGCTGTGGAACTACCTGACGTACGCGGCCGCCTCGATGGTGAACACGGCGGGCTGACCACCGTTCACTGAACGTCGGATTCCGGTGGCACGGCGCCGGTATCCGGTCACGATCCGGTCAAGCAGTGGTCGCAAACGGTTACTCGCCGCCGGTCCCCTCTGGCAGCATCGCCGGAGAAGATCCGGAT
>NZ_JBXVPZ010000942.1:0-1207 GCF_057961495.1 Streptomyces sp. P5F9
GCCCTGCCCCACCCGGACGCGCGCGTGCCCTACCAGCGCGACGCCCAGAACACCGCCACCGCACCCGCGCCCGACCGGACATAAGCCGCGTACGGAACCACCCCTGTGCCATGTCAGTGCCATCAGGCAGCATGTCCTGCATGTCCGTACTGACGCGCGACGAAGCGCAGACCCGTGCCAGGCTCCTCGACGTCCACCGCTACACGATCGAACTCGATCTGACGACGGGCGAAGACACCTTCGACTCCCGCACCGTCATCGCGTTCACCGCTCGTGCCGACGCGGACACCTTCGTCGAACTCAAGCCCGCCGAGCTGCGCTCCGTCACCCTCGACGGCCGCCCCCTCGACCCCGAGCACCTCGTCGAGAACCGGCTCCCGCTGCCCGGCCTCACCGCCGGCGAGCACGAACTGCGCGTCGACGCGAGCATGCGCTACTCCCGCACAGGCGAAGGCATGCACCGCTTCACCGACCCCACCGACGGCGAGACCTACCTCTATACCCAGCTCTTCATGGAGGACGTCCAGCGCGTCTTCGCCGCCTTCGACCAGCCCGACCTCAAAGCGGTCTTCGACCTCTCCGTGACGGCCCCCGAAGGCTGGACCGTCCTCTCCAACGGCATCACCGAACACCTCGGCGAAGGCCGCTGGCAGGCCGCCCCCACCCCCCTCGTCTCCACCTACCTCGTCGCCGTCGCCGCCGGCCCCTGGCACTCCGTCCGCACCGAACACCGCGGCCTGCCCTTCGGCATCCACTGCCGCCGCTCCCTGGCCCCCCACCTCGACGCGGACGCCGAGGAGATCCTCGACATCACCCGCCAGTGCTACGACCGCTACCACGAGAAGTTCGAGGAGCCCTACCCCTTCGACTCCTACGACCAGGCCTTCGTCCCCGAGTTCAACGCGGGCGCCATGGAGAACCCCGGCCTTGTCACCTTCCGCGACGAGTTCATCTACCGCTCCGCCGTCACCGACACCGAGCGCCAGACCCGCGGCATGGTCATCGCCCACGAGATGGCCCACATGTGGTTCGGCGACCTCGTCACCCTCCAGTGGTGGGACGACATCTGGCTGAACGAGTCCTTCGCCGAGTACATGGGCTACCAGACCCTCACCGAGGCCACCCGCTTCACCGACACCTGGACCGACTTCGGCGTCGTCCGCAAGGCCTGGGGCTACGACGCCGACCAGCGCCCCTCCACCCACCC
>NZ_JBXVPZ010000943.1:0-1197 GCF_057961495.1 Streptomyces sp. P5F9
ACCGCAGACACCCGAAACCCACCCGCATCCGTAGGCCCGGAAACAAACACCCCGCCCAACGCAAGCACCCGCTCCCGCATCCCCACCAGCCCGTTCCCCCCAGAGGGCAACCGCGCCGCAGACGCGGACGCCGGCTCCGGCGGCGGCTCGTTCTCGACCTGCATCGCGATCTCCGACACCCGGTGCGCGAGCCGTACATGCGTCTTCGCGCCCGCCGCGTGCTTGTGGACGTTCGTCAACGCCTCCTGCACCACCCGGTACGCGGTCTGCTCGATCTCCGCCGCGTACACCCGGCTCTCACCCTCAACGGACAGGTCCACAGCCATCCCGGCCGCCGCGGACTGCCCGAGCAGCTCGTCCACGTCGGACAGGCAGGGCCCGTCACCCGCGCCGTCGTCGTCGACGGCCCGCGAAGCCGCCGCCGCAGCCGCAGCCGCCACGCCCACCGCGACCAGCGGTACGGCCGCCCGCTCGCGCGCGTCCCGGCCGTCCCCACTCCTCAACACCCCGAGCATCTCCCGGAGTTCGGTGAGTGCCTGCCGCCCCATGTCCCCCACGAGGGCCGCGTTCTTGACGGCCTTCTCCGGATCCTTCCGAGCCACCGCCTGGAGTGCCGCCGCGTGCACGACCATCAGGCTCACCCGATGCGCGACGACGTCGTGCATCTCCCGCGCGATCCGGGTCCGTTCCTCGCCCCGGGCCCACTCGGCACGCTCCTCGGCGCGTTCGGCAAGCAGTTGAAGCTCCCGCTCCAGGCTGTCGGCGCGCTCCCGGAGACTCTCCATCAGCCGGCGCCGGGCGCCGACGTAGAGGCCGAGCAGCACGGGCGGCGCGGTCATCCCGACCGCCGTGGTGATGGAGGCGAACGGAACGAACCAGTCCCCCAGTTCCCACGTCCCCCGCTGCATGTCCTGCCGCACCCGCACGAACATGACGATCAGCATCCCGAGGAACGACATCCCGGCCAGCGATCCGATGATCCGGCGCGGCAGTTCGGACGCGGCGAGGGTGTACAGGCCGACGATGCCCATCAGGTAGCCCATCTGGGCCGGGGTGATGGCGATGGAGACAAGCACGACCGCGATCGGCCACTTCCGCCGGACGATCAGCGCCGACCCGGCCAGCACCCCGAAGACGACACCGACGGCGGCCGGGATCCCCGCGTCGTGCGCGAACCGGACCCCCTCCGCCCCGCAC
>NZ_JBXVPZ010000944.1:0-1196 GCF_057961495.1 Streptomyces sp. P5F9
CGTCTACGGCCGCGCCCCCCGCCCCTGCCTCCGCTGCAACACCTCCATCCGCACGGCCAACCAGGGCGACGGCTCCCGCGACCGCCCCACCTACTGGTGCCCGACCTGCCAGATCGGACCGGCGCCGGGCACCACCTCACCCCGCGGAACTCAGCACCGTACGACTAATTGACGACCCGTCAGAAACCCTCGTACCGTCGGTTCATGCCCGTCAAGGCGTACGACCTCACCGGACGCACCGCATTCGTCACCGGCGCCGCCAGCGGTATCGGACGCGCCTCCGCCGTGCTGCTCGCCGAGGCGGGCGCCACCGTGCACTGCGCCGACCGCGACGCGCAGGGCCTGCACGAGACGGCGACCCTGATCAAGGACAAGGGCGGCACCGCCCGCACCCACCACCTCGACGTCACCGACCGCGCCCAACTGAAGCAGGCCGTGGACTCCTGCGAGGACCTGCACGTGATGGCCGCGGTCGCCGGGATCATGCACAGCAGCACGGTGCTGGAGACCCGGGACGAGGATCTCGACCGGGTGCTGAACGTCAACTTCAAGGGTGTCCTGTACGCCTGCCAGGAGGCGGCCAGGCTGATGCTCGACCGCGGCACCAAGGGCAGCATTGTCACCATGGCGTCCGGCGCGATCGACACCGGAGGGGCCGGACTCCTCTGCTACAGCGTGACCAAGGCTGCCGTCGTCCAGCTGACGAAGACGCTGGCGACGGAGCTGGGTCGGCACGGCATCCGCGTCAACGCGGTCGCGCCGGGCTGGGTCCGCACGCCCATGACCGACCACCACGAGGCCGAGGCCCAGGCCCGTACGGAGGCGCTGATGGTCCGGCTGTCGCCGCTGGGCCGGGTAGGTGAGCCGGAGGACATCGCCCACGCCGTGCTGCATCTGGCGTCGGACGCGTCGTCGTTCACGACGGGCCAGATCCTCCGCCCGAACGGCGGCGTGGCGATGCCTTGGTAACCGGCACCGACTCGACGCCCGGCGACGGTCCGGTGGCCGACGACGGCCAGGCTCCCGGCGACGGTCCGGCCCCCGGCAATGGCCCATCCGCCGGCCACACCCCAGCCTCCGTCGCACCGGGGTCAGTCGGCACCCCAGAGTCCGCCACGCCGAGGTCCGGCGAAACCCCAGCAACGGGCACAACGGACACCCGCCAGGCCGCCCTCCACCGCCCTGCGGCCACAGCC
>NZ_JBXVPZ010000945.1:0-1184 GCF_057961495.1 Streptomyces sp. P5F9
CCCCACCAGGCCCCCCGCCGACCCGACCCTGCTCAGCCATTTGACGGCGTTCCGCGAGATCGCCGCCCGCGCGGAGGAGGCCCGCATGGAGGGCCACCCGGTACCAACCCTGGAACGCGAACAGCGGCGCCTGGAACGGGAGATCCGCTCCCGCACCCTCCACATGCGCGGCGACGCCCCCGGCGAGGGCGACCGCTTCGACCCGACTCGCCTGCTGGCACGCCTCGGTGAGGGACGGCTGGTCGAACTGGCCGTGGTGGACGGCCGGGTGCACGCCCTGCTCTGCGGGGAGGGCCGGGTACGCCGCTTCGAGGCGGGCCTCCTCGCGGAGGCGATGGCCGAGGCAGAACACGTACAGGCGGGTCTACGGCGCCTGGCGCACCCCGGAGCGGAGGCGAGGCTCCCGGTGGTGGAGGCGGCGGGCCGACGCCTTGAGGAACTCCTCCTCGGCGAGGCGGCCGGGCACCTGGGCTCCGGCCCGGTGGTGGTGGTCCCGCCGGGCCGACTCCACCGCGTGCCGTGGGCGTTGCTGCCCTCACTGCGTGATCGCGTGCTCAGCGTGTCGCCGTCGGCGGGCAGCTGGCTGCGCGCCCTGGACACCGAACCGCCGCCCGGCGACCGGCACGTCCTGGTGCGCGGCCCGGGCCTCGCGACCGGCGGCGCCGAGGTCCCGGACCTCGCCGACGGCTATGTCAGGCCCACGGTCCTGGAGCACGACGACGCCGAAGTCCCCCGCGTGCTGGCCGAGTTGGACGGCGCGACCCTGGCCCACATCGCGGCCCACGGCACGTTCCGCGCGGACAGCCCCCTGTTCTCGTCCCTCCGCATGGCCGACGGCCCGCTCATCGTCCACGACTTCGAACGCCTCGCCCGCAGCCCGTACCGCATCATCCTCTCCAGCTGCGACACGGCCCGCCTCGCGTCAGTCGGCGCGGACGAACTCCTCGGCCTGGTCACGGCGTTGCTCCCCCTGGGCACGGCAGGCGTGATCGCGAGCAGCGCCCCCGTCAACGACTCGGCGGTCGTCCCCCTGATGCTCGCCCTCCACAAGGGCCTGCGCGCCGGCCTGTCCTTGGCGGAAGCCCTGCGCGATGCACGGGCGTCGCTGCCAGGGGATGCGGTGCATCAGGCGACGGGCTGGGCGTTCTCGGCGTTCGGGGCGGCTTGAGGGAGCGGGGGGAGAG
>NZ_JBXVPZ010000946.1:0-1181 GCF_057961495.1 Streptomyces sp. P5F9
CTCGTCGACCGTGCAGGACCAGGGGGTCAGATCGTCGAGGGTGTGGAGGGGCGGGGGCGCGGCGCCCGGGGCGCGGACCAGCCATTCGTTCCACACGGCGCCGTTCGGGGCGGTGAGCACCTCGAAGCGGAGGTCGGGCCAGAGGGGGACCGGCCACTGCCAGGCCTCGCAGTCCACGTCGCCGATCCGGCGTTTTACGGATGACTCCGGGGCGCCGAGGATCGAGCGGTAGCGGGATGCCGCGGCGCGGCCTCTCGCGGAGTGCAGCATGGCCTGCCACCGCTTGTTGGCCTCGCGCATGTCGGCGATCGAGACGCCCAGCTCATGACGGGCGTTCTCGACCAGGTCCGGGTTGTGGTCCGCCATGCGGCGCAGCAGGACCAGCTGGAAGTCGAGGGGGCCGAAGGGGCTCGCGGGGCGTTTCGTCTCGGGCATGCGATCCATCGTCGCGCACGGCACTGACACCCGGGGTGCGGCCGTCGGCGAGGAAGAGGACCGAGTTGACGTAACGGGGCCCGCGCGCGAAGGGCAGGACCCGGCGCAGCAACCCCTGGGAGACGACGTACGAGGTCCGGGCCTGGTGCTCCTCCAGGGGGAAGGCCGCGAGCCGGACCCAGTCCGTGTTCCGGTCCGGGAGGACCCAGCCCTCGTAGCCGAGCAGCGACAGATAGGTCACCACCGGGGCGATCGGCTGGATGCGGGACTCCAGCTCGACGAAGAGGGCGGGGCGGTCGCGGGTCAGGAGGCCGGTCGCGCCGTGCAGGACGGCCAGTTCGCTGCCGTCGACGTCGATCTTGATGAAACCGACCTCCCGCAGCCCCAGCCCGTCGAGCGTGACGCACTGGACGTGCACGGCGCGGGCGTGGATGTCCCGGCGGACCAGCGAGGACACACCCCGGTCGCCCTCGTCGTCCGGCGGCAGCCACAGACGGGCCGTGCCGGGGCGGTCGGAGGCGGCGGCCGGGATCACCCGGGCGTGCGCGGGGGCGGCGGCTTCGAGGAGCCGCGCCAGGTGCGGGACCGGTTCTACGGTCACCACCTCGCGCGCGTGTCTCCAGAGCCGGTGCGTCCAGGGGCCGTACCAGCCGCCCACGTCGACCGCCGTGCCGCAGTCGGGCGGCAACAGGTCGGCCAGCCGGGCCAGTTCGGGCTCGAAGCGGGGGTAGACGGCGCGGGCGGTG
>NZ_JBXVPZ010000947.1:0-1178 GCF_057961495.1 Streptomyces sp. P5F9
ACCCCCATCAGTCCGCCCGCCCACACCGAGGTCCGCACCCCGGTCAGGGCGGCCATGCCACCGGACCTGACCTGGCCCAGCTGCGGGCCCACCGAGTAGGACAGCAGCTCGATCCCGGCGAGCCGGCCGCGCAGCTCGTCCGGGATCGTCTGGTTCCAGATGACCCCGCGGAAGATGCCGCTGACCATGTCGCAGCCGCCCGCGACGGTGAGGAACAGCAGCACCAGCCACACGTTGCCGACCGCGCCCGCGCAGGCGATCGCCGCGCCCCACAGCGCCGCCGCCAGCACCACCATCCGCCCGTGCCGGTGGATCCGCGAGGTCCAGCCGCTGGTCACACTCACCAGCAGGGCACCGGCCGGGACGGTCGAGTACATCAGCCCCAGCGCCCACGGCGCGTGCAGATCGTCCGCGAGGAACGGCAGCACCGCCAGCGGCATCGCGAAGAACATCGCCGCGAGGTCGATGGCGTACGTGCCGAGGAGTTCCTTGCGGCTCCAGGCGTAGCGGGCGCCCTCCGCGATCGACTTCAGCGACGGCTTCTGCGTCTCGTGGGCGCCGGGAGAGGAGGCGATACGGAAGATCAGGACCACGGACAGCGCATACGTCACCGTGTCCGCCGCGAACGCGTAGGGCAGCCCCGCGAACGCCACGACCACCCCCGCCACCGCCGGCCCGGTGACCCCGCCGACCGTCCAGCGCAGGGAGTTGAGCGCCGACGCGGCCGTCATGTGGTCGTGCGCCACGATCCGCGGCCACAGCGAGTCCAGCGCGGGCCGCTGGATCGCACCGAGGACGGAGGTCAGGGCCGCGATCACATACAGCAGCCATACGGCGGGCTCCGGCAGCAGCGAGTTGAACAGCAGCGCCCCGCACAGCACCCCGAGCCCGGCCTCGGTCCACACGATCAGCTTCCGCTTGTCCCACGCGTCGGCGAGCGCACCGCCGTAGAGCCCGAACACGATGAGCGGCACCAACTCCACGGCGCCGACCGCGCCCACCGCCGCCGCGGAGCCGGTGAGTTCCTTGATCTGCACCGGGAGCGCGACGAACGTCAGAAAACTCCCGAAGCTCGACACCAGCCCCGCGACCCAGAGCCTGCGGAAGTCGGCGGAGGCGTGCCAGGGGGCGAGGTCGGGGAGGAGGGCGCGGTCGGCGCCGTGGAGTTGGTGCCGCTC
>NZ_JBXVPZ010000948.1:0-1176 GCF_057961495.1 Streptomyces sp. P5F9
ATCTGGCCGGGCGCCCACCCTTCTGCCGGCGGATGGGACAGTTGCGGCGGGTGCTCGGGGTCGGCGGTGCCCGTGTCGGACGTACCCGTGTGCGGGGGCGGGGAGCCGGTGCCCTGGTACTCCGGCCACACGTTGGTACCCCGGATCGAGCGCGGCTCGGGGACACGGGAGTCAGGGTGGTCGTCGGCGTCGGAGGGCGGAGTCGGCGGGTACATGGGCGGCTTCTTCTGCGCTCTGTGCGCCTCAGACGTGTTCGGCGCCGGGTGGACGGTTCCGGGAGGACAAGGGCTGTCCGGCGACACGACCCGTTCAGGCGTTCCGCCACTCAGGTGAACGGAACCGGGCTCCTCGTGGTCACGCCCGCGGCCTGGGAAGCCGACCGAATGGCGGCGCGGTGAAGGGACCGGAGAGGGCGGACAGCCGGCGCTGGTCCCCCGGTCCCGGTGACCGCCGAACCGGCGCACGGCCCGTCGGCCGCACGCGCCCGTTTCTCGCGCCGTGTGTTCCTCAGCAGGTCCGGCGTCAGCCCGCGCGCTGGGAGCACTGACCTCGTGTGGAGTCACCGCCGCCGGCCGGACGCCCTGGTGGAACCAAGCGCGGAGCCAAGCTCCGAACGCACCGGGCCGACCACTGAACCAGCGGGGATGCCTCCCACTCCCCCACGCCTTGATCACCCGTCCCCCTCAATGCCGTTGCCGCCCGGCCGCGGCGCCTCCGAGCAGGTGTCGTAGCGCCGCGGATCCCCCTTCCCGGAAGTGCGCGAACGTGCGCTGCCGGGGCGTGCGGTGCCCTGCGCCGGTGTGCGCGGGCGGGATCCGTCGGTCCCGGATCGGCGGCCGTTCACGCCCGAGGGATGGGGGCGGCCCTCAGCTCCGTCGGCGGTACGGGCGCGCCGCCGCCGACGGGGGGCTGCGGGCGAGGCCGCCTCCGGTGTCGGGCCGTCGCCGGGACCGCTCGCGCCGCGCTGTGCGGAACCGTCGGCGACCTCCGCGCCGTCGACCAGCCCTCCAGCGTGCGTTGCCTCTCCAACTCCGGCAGCCCTTCCAACTCCCGTCGCTCCTCCGGCTCCCGCCGCGCTTCCAACTCCCGTCAGGTCTTCGATGCCCGCCGACCCGCCAACTCCCGCTACCTCTCCGATGCTTGCCGCCCCTCCGACTCCCGCCGCCCCTCCGGCTC
>NZ_JBXVPZ010000949.1:0-1150 GCF_057961495.1 Streptomyces sp. P5F9
TCACCGCCCTGTGCCGCGACCTCATCCGCCGCACCGAGGACGGCTCGAACCCCGGCCTGCGCCTCATCGCCGTACGCCACTTCATCGACGTCGCCGCCCACCCCGACACCATCGCGGCCTGGCTCACCGAGGGCACCGTCCCCGGCGGCCCGGAGCTGGACCCCGAACTCCGCTGGCGCGTCCTGGCCCGCCTCGCCGTCCTCGGCGCCACCGACGAGCCCGCGATCGCCGCCGAGCTGGAGCGCGACCCGTCCGCCACCGGCCAGGAAGGCGCCGCCCGCTGCCGGGCCGCCCTCCCCGACCCCGAGGCCAAACACGCGGCCTGGGAGGCCATGTTCACCACGGACGACCTCTCCAACTACCTCTTCACCGCCACCGCCCAGGGCTTCTGGCAACCCGAACAGGCCGACCTCGTACGGGACTACGTGCCCCGCTTCTTCACGGACGCGGTAGCCCTCGCCACCCGCCGGGGCCCCGCCATCGCCGACGCCGCCGGCCGCTGGGCCTTCCCCACCCACGCCGTCGACGCCGAAACCCTCCGCCTCGGCGAGGAATGCCTCCGCGACGCCGACCTCATCCCGTCCCTGCGCCGCAAGCTGGTCGACCAACTCGACGACCTGGGGCGCGCATTGCGGGTACGCGGGGTGGAGTGACCGAGACGGCGACTTCTCAGGTGCCGGGCGCCATCATCCAGCCGCCCGGTACCTCCCGACTCCGGCACTCACGCGGCACCAACGCCGTCACCCGCACCACCACCGGGCACTGAACAACACCCTTTCGGGTTCTGATCGTTGTTCTCCCCGGGCGCGTCGACTCATCCGGGTCCAAGCTGGAACTCCCCCTGCCCGCGCCCCGGAGGACAGCATGAGCAGCGCCCCCCTCGCCTCAGGCCCCGAAGGACCCGACGCCCTGCGGCCGTTGCTCGACACCGTCCTCGACGCACTCGGCACCGGACGCCAGGCCCGCGGCGGCCCGTTCCCCGCGGGCGGCCCCGACACGGTCGCCGCCCGCATGCGGGACGCCGTAGGGGACGTACTCCCCGACGAAGGCGACCCCGACGCCCTGCGCTCCCTCGTGCACGCGCTCGCGGAAGGCGCCGCCGACCCCGCCGACCCGCTGTGCGCGGCACACCTGCACTGCCCGCCGCTCG
>NZ_JBXVPZ010000950.1:0-1134 GCF_057961495.1 Streptomyces sp. P5F9
CCCACCCCGCGCCCCCAGGCGTGCGGCAGCACACCGATCTGGTAAAGCTCGTAGGAGGTCGAGGCGTCCAGGTCTTCGTGGTGCGGTGGCCCGGCAGTGAGCAGCCCGACCACTGTTCCGTCCGCGTCTTCCGCGACCAGCGTTGCGCGTGACGACGTGGCCGGCACCCGCGCCCAGGCGTCACGCCGTTGCCCCCATGCACGCGGGTCGGCGAGTTGCCCCTCGGGCATGCCGCCTGCGATGTAGTACGCGGTCCGGGTCCGGGTGTGCACGTCGGCAAGAACGTCGGCGTCCTCGGCGGTCGCCTCACGCAGTCGGAAACCTTGATGCATGCCCTTCTGGACCTCCGGACCCGCTCGACGGTTCCCCGCCTGGTCCTCATCTGCGGCCCGGCACGACTTGTGATGGGGGACCCGTCGCGATCCTCGTGACGAGACATCCGGCCGGCACCTCGACGACAACACCAATCGCGGGTCAGTCCGTCAGTCGCCGAGCACCCGCTCCCACAGCAGCCCGTCCCGCCAGCTCCCGTCGAGGAAGATCGAGGAGTGCGCGACGCCGTACGGGCTGAACCCGTTGCGGCGGAGCACCCGTTGCGACGGCAGGTTCTCCAGCTGGGTGGACGCCTCGGCGCGGTGCAGCCCGAGTTCGTCGGTCATCACCCGGAGTGCGAGTCCGACTGCGTTCCCGGCGTGCCCTTGATTCTGGGCGACGCTCGCGATCCAGTAACCGACGGAACCGCGGCGCAGGTGCGGCTGCGGCAGGATGCCTCCGACGGTGACCTGCCCGACCACCTGGTCGTCGGCGAGCACCACGCCCGGCCAGACCGCACCGGCCCGGTATCCGGCCAGCAGCCTGTCGATCCGCTCCGCCTGGCCCTCCGGGGTGCAGAAGCCGGCGGGCTGGGCAGGTTCCCACGGCCGGAAAGCTTCGAGGTCCCGCGCCCGGTGCGCGGCGATCGGCGTGGCGTCGGCGGGCTCGATCAGGCGGATCCTGGTGCTGTTGTGCATGGCCTGATCCTCGTCGCGGTGCGTCGGATGAAACGGCCGGCCTAGCGAGGGTGCTCGCGCGGCCGCGCACTCCGGCCGTATCCATCGGCCCGAGCCGGGCGTCGATGCCCCGAGCCCCGAGCCC
>NZ_JBXVPZ010000951.1:0-1129 GCF_057961495.1 Streptomyces sp. P5F9
CCCCCGGGTGCGCCGCAACGCAAGCGGCCCGTCCCCTTCCAGCACGGGCAGCGCGGTACCGCCCCGCCCGTCCTCCCGGGCCACGATCCGAGCGGTGGCCCGCACCCCGCTCACGATCACGCCGTCCACGCGGCAAGCCGCTCCCGCACCCAGCCGGCGACGTCGGCAACCCCGGCCTCACTCCTCAACGACTGGAAGACAACGGGCAGTTCGGCCCGCTGAGCCTTGGCGTCGGCAGCCATCCGCCCCAGATCGGACCCGACGTAGGGCGCGAGGTCGGTCTTGTTGACGACCAGCAGATCGGCGGTAGTGACACCGGGCCCCCCCTTGCGCGGAATGTCGTCCCCGCCGGCCACGTCGATCACAAAGATCTGCGCGTCGACAAGCCCCTTGGAGAAGGTGGCGGTGAGATTGTCCCCACCCGACTCGACCAGGATCAGATCCAACGGCCCGACCTCGTCCTCCAGGTCCTCGACAGCTTCGAGGTTGGCGGAGATGTCATCCCGGATAGCGGTGTGCGGACAGGCCCCGGTCTCCACGGCGGTGATCCGCTCGGGCGGCAACACGGCTTCCCGCAGCAGGAATTCGGCGTCCTCGCGGGTGTAGATGTCATTGGTGACGACAGCGAGCGAGAGCTCGTCCCGCAGGATCCGGCAGAGCGCGGCGACGGTGGCGGTCTTACCCGATCCGACAGGCCCACCGAGCCCGATACGCAGGGCACGGTGGGTCCCGTCGGGACGGTGCGCGTCGGCACTGACGGCGGCGGGGCCGTCGTGGTTGTGGTCGAGGTGCATGGGGCGGCTCCTTCTGATTTCGTACGGATCCTGACGGCTTCGGACTCTTTCGACTCCGGGGCCTCGCGGTTTCAGGCTCTTGCGACTTCAGGGCCCTGCGGTTTCGGGTTCTTGCGACTTCAGGGCCCTGCGGCTTCGGGCTCTTGGGACTCCAGGGCCCTGCGGCTTCGGGGCCTTGCGGCTTCGGGCCTTGTTTCCTATGGCGATGTAGGGCTCCGGACCCTTGTCAGCCGGGGCCGGCACCACTCAGCCCGTCCGGCGTCTGAGGACGAGGCCGTTCAGGCCGACCGGGGGTCCAGGGGGCGGAGCCCCCTGGCGGGGTGAAAGGCGCAGCG
>NZ_JBXVPZ010000952.1:0-1120 GCF_057961495.1 Streptomyces sp. P5F9
CTGGCGCCGTTCTTCGCCGAGTACGACATCCTGCTGACCGCGGCGCTGGCCCGCCGCTCTCCCAAGGCCGGGCCGTGGCACGAGCGGGGCTGGCTGCGCAATGTGCTGGCGAACACCACCTACTCGCCGCTGACGCCTCCGTGGAACCTCACCGGCTGGCCGGCCATGTCGGTCCCGTTCGGCACCCTGCCCTCCGGCGCGCCCTGCGCCGTACAGCTGGTGGGGCGGCCGGGGTCGGAGGCGGCGCTGCTGGAAGTGGCGGAGGAGCTGGAGAAGCTGCGGCCGTGGGTGCGGACGGCGCCGCTCGACTAGAAGGCGCCCTCTGAACGTACTTCTCGAACGCGCCCTCCCGAAGGTGTGCTCCTAGAGGGCGCGGTACATGACGTGCAGGCCCACGCGCCCGTCCCGGGGATGCTCGAACGCGTCCGGCACCGTGCCCAGGATCGTGAAGCCGAGGGAGAGCCAGAGCTTGACGGCGGGGTTGGTCTCGACGACGGCGTTGAAGACCATGCCTCGGAAGCCCTGGTCGCGGGCGGTGGTGAGGATGTGCTCGGCCAGGGCACGGCCGATGCCGCGGCCGCCGTGATCGGGGTCGACCATGAAGCCGGCGTTGGCGATACGGTCGGCGGGGCCGCCGTAGTTCGGGGTGACGAAGGCCGAGCCGACGACGGTCCCGCTCTCGTCCCCGGCGACGTACACGCGCTTCGGCGGGCTCGTCCACAAGGCCCGGGCCGCCTCTTCGGAGGTGTCCCGGGCCCAGGTGTAGGTGTCGCCGGCGGCGACGATCCGGTGCCAGAAAGGCCAGATCCGCGGCCAGTCGTCGGCCGCGGCTTCTCTGATCGGCATGGGCGCGATCTTCGCACGCCCATGCTGTCGGCGATCGCGAAGGGGTCTGCGGGGGTCAGTCCACGCTGGGCAGGATGTGGGGCTCGGCGAGGTCGTCCTCGTAGCCCGCGAGTCGGATGGGGGCGGACCGTGCCCACACGGCCAGGCTGCCGAGCTCGTCGGACCGGTGGCCCGCACGCTCCGTGTGTTCCTCGGGGCGTTGCTCGCGATTCGTCTTCTCCGGTGTCACCGCGCACTCCTTATGTGTCGGGTCACCCTCGGGGCACAGCCGGCC
>NZ_JBXVPZ010000953.1:0-1114 GCF_057961495.1 Streptomyces sp. P5F9
GGTCCCACACCGCTCCGCCCCCTCAACTCACCCCAGGCACCCCCCGATTCAGGCTGCTCGGGATGACCGGCACGCGCGTGTGGAGCCCCGTCGGACACACGGGGGACACCACGCGCGGGAGTGCCATCGGGCAGCCTCGGAAACCCGTGGGCCGGAGTGCCGTCGGGAAAACGGGGAGCACCCTGCACGGGAGTCCCGTCCGGCGCGCGCGGAACACCGCGAGCCGGCGTGCCGTCCGGCAGCCTCGGAAAACCATGAGCCGGAGTGCCGTCGGCCACCCGGGGAAACCCATGAGCCGGCGTGCCGTCCGGAAGCCGGGGAACACCGTGCCCCGGAGTGCCGTCAGCGGAACGCGGCGCACCCTGCGCCGACCAGCCGTCCGGCAAACGTGGCACCCCGCGCGCGGGAGTGCCGTCAGGAAGACGCGGCCCGTCAGCAGCAGGCCCAGTGCCAAAGAAACGCGGCACCCCATGAGCCGGGGTCCCATCAGGAAGACGCGGCCCACCTTGAGCGGGCGGCTGCCCCTGGTAACGCGGTACTCTGTGACCGGGTGTCCCCTCCGGGGCACGCGGCCCACCTTGAGCGGGCGGCTGGTCCTGGAAATGCGGCACCCCGTGCGCAGGCGTCCCCTCCGCGAAACGCGGCGCACCCTGCTCGGACGGCGACCCTTGGAAACGCGGCACGCCACGACCGGGTGTCCCCTCCGGAGGACGCGGCCCACCTTGAGCAGGCGGCTGCCCCTGATAGCGCGGCACCCCATGAGCAGGCGTCCCACCCGCGAAACCCGGCACGTCGTGAGCCGGAGTCCCGTCCTGGGGACGTGGCCCCCTTTGAGCAGACTGAGCAGTCGGCGCCCCCTGACCCCGTGGAACTCCCCGCGCAGGCGTGCCGTCGGTCAGCCCGGGACCCGGTATCCCCCGAGCCGATGTCCCGTCCGGGAGGCTCGTCGCTCCGTATCCCGGATTCCCGCCCGCCGAAGACTGCTGTTGGCCAGGTACCACCCCGGGCCCAGAACCAGGGGAACCAGACCGGCTCCCCTGCCCGCGCTGAGACCCCCGAGTCCCTGGTGGCGTCCCCGGCGTCCCCTGAGCGTCCCCAGACGCGCCCTGCGCGC
>NZ_JBXVPZ010000954.1:0-426 GCF_057961495.1 Streptomyces sp. P5F9
GGCCCGAGCAGCGCCCCGCCCACCCCGACGAGTGCTGTGCCGACCGCACCGGCCACTACGGCGGTCCGGTCATCCGCCGTACCTCCGGGGACTGTCCGGTGTTCCTCTAGGGGCGCGGGGCCGGCCGTGTGCGGTGTGAGCCGATTGTCAGTGGGCCCGCCTAGTGTGCTCGGCATGGACGTGGAACTCGTACGGCTTCAGCCCTGGGGTGAGGGTGACTTCTGGTTGTTGGAGCGGCTCAACAGCCCTGAGATGACTGCGCACTTGGGGGGTCCCGAGAGTGCGGCGCAGCTCGATGCCCGGCATCGGCGGTACGTCGGGCTGGGACGAGGGTGCATGTACCGGGTCGAGTTGGCGGGGAGCGGGGAGACCGTCGGCTCGATCGGGTTCTGGGAGCGGGAGTGGCGGGGTGAGTCGGTGTGGGAG
>NZ_JBXVPZ010000954.1:496-1100 GCF_057961495.1 Streptomyces sp. P5F9
GTGTGGGAGACCGGGTGGGGTGTCCTGCCCGAGTTCCAGGGGCGCGGGCTCGCTGCCCGGGCGGCCCGTGCCGTTGTCGACGTGGCACGGGCCGCCGGGGGGAACCGGTATCTGCACGCCTTTCCGAGCGTCGGCCATTCCGCGTCGAACTCGGTGTGCCGGAAAGCCGGGTTCACCCTGGTCGGTGAGGTGGAGTTCGAGTACCCCAAGGGGCACTGGCTCACGTCCAACGACTGGCGGGTCGATCTCCAAGGGTGACCCGCCGGCCGTTCGACGGGGACCCGTCCGTCAGTTGGTGGTCCGGGTCTCCAACTCCCTTACCAGCCTTGCCGTTACCGGCACCGTGATGCCTTGCCGTTCCGCCGCCCGCAGCAACGCCCCGCCGATCGCGTCCAGTTCGAGCGGGCGGCCCGCCTCCGCGTCGCGCTGCATCGACGACTTGGTCTGCGGAGGGAACGTGTCGTAGCGGGCCAGTGCGCCTGCCGCGTCCGAGGGGCCGCCGTACGAGCGGCTCACCGCCGCCGTCTCCTCCAGCAGGGCCGTCAACTCCTCGCGGTGGCACGTGCGTACGTCGCCCAGGGGGAGGGCGTAGCGGGTGGTGAGG
>NZ_JBXVPZ010000955.1:0-1094 GCF_057961495.1 Streptomyces sp. P5F9
CCACCCCTCCCCGCAGGAAATGTGACACCCGAGGGGTCAGGTGTCACATTGCGTCCGGACACCCCACTCCCCACTCCCCCACCGGAGCCCGCGCGCCGGGCGCCGGGTACCGAGCGGTGGAGCTTCCGGACCGGCGGCTGCGTTCGGTCCACGCCGACCGTGGTGGACGGGGTCGTGTATGTGGGCAGCGACGACGGCACTCTGTACGCCGTCGACGCCGCCACCGGGCAGGAGAGGTGGTTCCGCCCGCTCAACGCCGGCGCTGTCTGGTCGACCCCGACGGTGCACGACGATCTCGTGTACGCCACCACCCCCCAGACGCTGCACGCGATCGACGTCCGCACTGGGAAGGGCCACTGGGACTTCGGCGTGAACACCAAAATGTCCACAACGGTGGAGGCCATCGCCGGCCAGGTGTACATCGCAGGCGGCTGGGGGTTGATCGTGCTGGACGCCGAGCACGGAGCCAAGTGCTGGGGGTATTCCACGGGCGGCCTGTATCACCCCCGGTGGGTGGTGATGGACGGTCCGGTGGCAATCGTCGGCACCTGGGGCAAGCGGGTGCGCGCCTTCGACTCCCACACCCGGCGCATGAAATGGGGCACCCGCGTACCCGAAGGCCCTGTCTCCGGCCCATCCGCCCTGAGTGACGGCAACCTCTACGCCAGCAACCGACGCGGTGAGTTGCACGCCCTCAACACGTCCACCGGGCACGGGGTATGGCGCTACGACACCAACAGCGCCATACAGTCCGCACCCACCGTTGCGGACGGCACGGTATACGTCGGCAACGACAACGCCCGTCTCCACGCCCTCGACTCCGTCACCGGTGAGGTGAAGTGGTGGTTCAAGGCCATGGGCCCCATCCGCTCCACCCCGGCCGTAGCAGGCACCACCGTCTACTTCGGCAGCGACGACGGCAACGTCTACGCCGTGGACACCACCACCGGCCGCAAGCGCGGGCGGTTCCCGACAGGCGGCCCCGTGGTGTCCTCGCCCGCCGTGGTCGACGGGGTCGTGTACGTGGGCAGCGACGACGGCACGGTCTACGCCATCGAAGCCCCCGTCTGAGCCCCGCCTGAACCCTCCCTGCC
>NZ_JBXVPZ010000956.1:0-1094 GCF_057961495.1 Streptomyces sp. P5F9
GCCCGATGTTCTCGTACGGCGCGAGAATGAGCCCGGCCCGAGCGAACACCGACCGCTCCGCCCCGAACGCCCCGAGCGCGGCCAGCTCCCCGCCCCGCTTGTCCCGCGCGTAATCGGTCTTGTCGGCGGAGGCCGAGGCCCCCTCGACGAGCGGCGCGTCCTCCCCGTACCCCGCCGGCGGCGCCCACGCGTACACGGAGCAGCTCGACACATACACGTACCGGCCCACCCGGTCGGCCAGCAGCCGCGCCGCGTCGTCGACCGCGCGCGGCGCCGCCGACCAGGTGTCGACCACGGCATCCCACTCGCCCGCGGCCAACGCGGCGAGCCCACCGGGCGCGGTGCGGTCACCCCGCAACGCCCGGACCCCGGCCGGGGGTTGATGCCGGCCCCGGTTGAGGACGGTCACCTCCCAGCCCCGGCCGAGGGCCGCTTCCACGACGGCCCGCCCCGCGAACTCCGTACCACCCAGCACCAGAAGTCTCATACCGCCGACTCTGCCCGCGGGGCGCACGGAACGGAACACGGATCTGCCGT
Organism: Streptomyces sp. P5F9; assembly: GCF_057961495.1. Lineage (NCBI taxonomy): Bacteria > Bacillati > Actinomycetota > Actinomycetes > Kitasatosporales > Streptomycetaceae > Streptomyces > Streptomyces sp. P5F9. Next base: position 538 of record NZ_JBXVPZ010000956.1, read on the forward strand.
CAGCAGAAGCTCAGCCGGCCACCAGCCGGCTGATGATCAACGCGCGGTCGGCGGCGTGTACTTGTACCCGACCCGCCGCACGGTCTGGATCGCCTTGCGGTGCTCGACGCCCAGCTTGCGGCGCAGCCGCGCGATGTGGACGTCGACGGTACGGCCGTCACCCACATGCCCGTACCCCCACACCGTGGTGACCAACTGGTCGCGCGTGTGCACCCGGTTGGGGTGCGCGACGAGATGGGCGAGGAGCTCGAACTCCAGGTACGTCAGGTCGAGTTCCGCGCCGTTCAGCTGGGCGGTGCGCTGCACGGTGTCGATGCGGACGAGCGGTTCGTCCTCGGCGGGGAGGGGCGGGACCGGGTCGGTCCGGGTGAGGTGCGGGCTGTCGGCCGGGATGAGGACGAGGTACCCGACCATCGGCGGCTGCCCCGGCAGCGTGGGCAGCGTGTGCGGAGGCGCGGGCAGCCAGGTGGCGCCCGGGGGCAGGAACTCCGCCACGTCGATCACCTCGTCCCGGTCCACAGCGCGCAGATGGTGCCGTGGGGCGTTCGGGGTGGGGG
>NZ_JBXVPZ010000957.1:0-1093 GCF_057961495.1 Streptomyces sp. P5F9
GTTCGGGGTGGGTTCGGGCGGCGAGAGCGGTCGGTGGGGTCGGGCGGTCGAGGCGTGGGAGTCGGAATCCGATTCGCGGGAGTGGGAACCCGATCCGGCTGAGCGGTGTACCAAAAGTGATGGTGCAACCACGTGGTGCTACAGCAAATCACGCAAGGAACGGTCTCGGACCATGAGGGCGGCCCGCTTGCCGGGCAGGTCGACCTCGGCGGAGAACCGGAAACCGGCGCCCAGAAAAGCGGCTACGGAAGGGGTGTTGCGAATGCCGGGTTCCGCGACGATGCGGGCGCAGCCGGAGCGCTTGTCGAGTACGAGGTCGGCGACGGCCCGGAGGAGGGCGACGCCCAGTCCTCGTCCTCGGTCGGTGACGTTGCCGATAAGGAGGTGGATGCCGGTGTCGTGCGGTCGGGCCGGGTAATGGCGTGCCAGTGGGTCGAGGTCCGCCCGGTAGATCTCCCAGTAGCTCATCGGGGTGCCGTCCAGCACGCCGAGACAGGGAACGCTGCGTCCGTCACCGGTCAGTTGCGCGCGCAGGTGGTCCTCGGTCGGCGCCTGAGGGCCGGCCAGTTCCCAGAACTCCGCGACAGCAGGGTCGTTCATCCAGCGAGTGATCAGCGGAAGGTCGCGTTCGATGTGGACGGGGAGGAGGTGGAAGGCGCCTGCGGGGGTGCGGGTCGGGCCCCAGTCGGCGACGCGGTCGAGGAGGTCGTCGCCGGGCGGGACATAAGAGTTGGGCGAGAAGCCGGAGGTAGGTGGGGCTTCTACGTCGGCCGGGACAGCGGTGTCGGGCTGGACGGCGGGGTTGGTCTGGGCCGTGCCTTCCGTGCCCTCCGGCGGGTTCCGTAGCCCGATGGCGTGGGCTACCGCGCCGTGGCCTGCCGGGTCAGCTGTCTCTACCTCGGCGCAGAGCGCGATGAACTCCTCGGGCAGGCGGAGGTCGAGGGTGTCCTCGCCGTCCGTGCCTGACCTCTGGCTCGCAGTCGCGCTGGTGCCCAGGTCGGAGCCGTGGACCGTCGCGGTATCAGCGCTCGCATCGGTGGGAGGCACGGTGGCGCTCCTCTCAGGAGATGGGGTGGGTCATGTTCCTCAGGGG
>NZ_JBXVPZ010000958.1:0-1088 GCF_057961495.1 Streptomyces sp. P5F9
TGCTTCGTCGAGCGCTACCTCGACAAACCCCGCCACGTGGAGACCCAGTGCCTGGCCGACACCCACGGCAACGTGGTCGTCGTCTCCACCCGCGACTGCTCGCTGCAGCGCCGTCACCAGAAACTCGTCGAGGAAGCACCCGCACCCTTCCTCTCCGACGAGCAGGTCGCCGAGCTGTACGCCTCCTCCAAGGCCATCCTCAAGGAAGCCGGCTACGTCGGCGCCGGGACCGTCGAGTTCCTCGTCGGCCAGGACGGCACCATCTCCTTCCTGGAAGTCAACACCCGCCTCCAGGTGGAACACCCCGTCACCGAGGAGGTCGCCGGCATCGACCTCGTGCGCGAGATGTTCCGCATCGCCGACGGCGAACACCTCGGCTACGACGACCCCGAACTGCGCGGCCACTCCTTCGAGTTCCGCATCAACGGCGAGGACCCCGGCCGCGGCTTCCTCCCCGCCCCCGGCACCGTCACCACCTTCGCCCCGCCCACCGGCCCGGGCGTCCGCCTGGACGCCGGCGTCGAGACCGGCAGCGTCATCGGCCCGGCATGGGACTCCCTGCTGGCCAAGCTGATCGTCACCGGCGCCACCCGCGAACAGGCGCTCCAGCGCGCGGCGCGTGCGCTGGACGAGTTCACCGTCGAGGGCATGGCGACGGCGATCCCGTTCCACCGCGCGGTCGTCACCGACCCGGCGTTCGCTCCCGAACTCACCGGCTCCGCGGACCCGTTCACGGTCCACACCCGCTGGATCGAGACCGAGTTCGTCAACGACATCAAGCCCTTCGCGGCCCCGACGGACGCCGAGGCGGACGAGGACACCGACCGCGAGACGATCGTCGTCGAGGTCGGCGGCAAACGCCTGGAGGTCTCCCTCCCCGTCTCCCTCGGCATGTCCCTGGCCCGCACCGGTCTCGCGGCCGGGGCCAAGCCGAAGCGGCGCGCGGCCAAGAAGTCCGGTCCGGTCGCGTCCGGTGACACCCTCGCCTCGCCGATGCAGGGCACGATCGTCAAGGTCGCGGTCGAGGAGGGCCAGGAGGTCAAGGAGGGCGACCTCATCGTCGTACTCGAAGCCATGAAGATGGAACA
>NZ_JBXVPZ010000959.1:0-1087 GCF_057961495.1 Streptomyces sp. P5F9
CCTGTCGGACTGCTCGACGGTGTGCGGCGGTGGCTGGCCGAGAGTGGGGGTGAGCCGACGCCCGCGCGGGTGGCGCAGGCGTTGCGGGAGCAGGGGCGGGTGCTGGGTGACGCCGAAGTGCTGGGCGCGGCCGAGCAGTTGCGGTCCGAGCTGGTGGGCAGCGGTCCACTGGAGTCCCTGCTCGCCGACCCCTCCGTGACCGACGTCCTGGTGTCGGCACCGGACCGGGTGTGGGTCGACCGGGGCGGCGGCCTGGAACTGACCACCGTCTCCTTCCCGGACGCGGCAGCGGTACGGCGCCTCGCGCAACGCCTGGCCGCGGTGGCCGGACGCCGGCTGGACGACGCCCGCCCCTGGGCCGACGCCCGGCTGCCCGACGGGACACGCCTGCACGCCGTACTGCCGCCGGTCGCCATGGGCTGCACCTGTCTGTCGCTGCGCGTCGTACGGCCGCGCGCGTTCACGCTGGACGAGTTGGTCACAGCGGGCACGGTGCCGCCGGGCGGGGACCGCATCCTGCGGGCGTTGATCGAGGCGCGGCTGTCTTTCTTGATCAGCGGCGGCACCGGCAGCGGCAAGACGACGTTGCTGAGCGCGCTGCTGGGGCTCGTCGGACCGGGTGAGCGGATCGTGCTCGCGGAGGACTCGGCGGAGCTGAAGCCGGACCATCCGCACGTCGTACGGCTGGAGAGCAGACCCGCCAACCAGGAGGGCGCCGGGCTCGTCACGCTCCAGGACCTGGTCCGCCAGGCACTCCGGATGCGGCCGGACCGGCTGGTCGTCGGCGAGGTGCGCGGGCCTGAGGTTGTTCATTTGCTTGCCGCGCTCAACACGGGTCACGACGGCGGCTGCGGCACCGTCCACGCGAATGCGGCGGCCGACGTCCCCGCCCGTCTGGAGGCCCTGGGCACGGCCGCGGGCCTCGACCGGGCCGCGCTGCACAGCCAGTTGGCGGCGGCCTTGTCGGTGGTCCTGCATCTCGTACGGGACCGGGCGGGGCGGCGACGGATCGCCGAGGTCCATGTCCTGGAGCGGGACCCGTCGGGGTTGGTGCGGACGGTGCCGGCGTTGCGGTGGGGGGTGGAGG
>NZ_JBXVPZ010000960.1:0-1082 GCF_057961495.1 Streptomyces sp. P5F9
GCCTCCCCCAACTCCCCCTCGGCGACCCCGTGATGAGGCTCGCGCTGCCCCGGTGGGCCGGGACCCTCGCCTTCAAGGCGGCCGTGTTCATCACGGTGATGTGCTGCGCGCTGGCCGCCCTGCTCGGCGTACTCGTGCATGTCTCGGTGACCGACCAGACCGTCGGCCAGGCCCGCGACCTCGCCTTGGCGCGGCTGAAGGAGGCGACGACGCAGTACGAGGCCGGGGACTCGCTCGTGCACGGCGCCGGCGTCGATCCCGAGGACCTGCCCGAGCCGCTACGGCAACTGGCGGGGGCCGGGGAGCGCGGCACGATGGTCGGCAAGCAACGGGGGCACCCCACGATGTGGGCGGCGGGCCCGGCCTCCGGCGACCGGGTGCTGGCCGTCGGGGTCGACTACTCGCAGGGTTCGAGCACCATCGCCGGACTGGACCGGGCGATCGTCTGGTCCTCCGCGCTGGCGATCGGGGCGACGCTGCTGGTCGGCGCGTTCGCGGTGACCCGGGTGACCCGGCGGTTGCACGGAACGGCGCAGGTGGCCCGGCGGATCAGCGCCGGTGACCTGGACGCGCGGGTCGACGATCCCCGTACGAAGGACGCGACCCTGCCCCAGGACGAGGTGGCCGCGGTGGCCGCCGCGCTCGACACGATGGCCTCGTCGTTGCAGGGGAAGCTGCTGAGCGAGCAGCGGTTCACTGCGGATGTGGCGCACGAGCTGCGCACGCCGTTGACCGGGTTGCATGCGGCTGCCGAGTTGCTGCCTCCGGGGCGGCCGACGGAGCTGGTCCGGGATCGGGTGGCCGCGTTGCGCACGCTCACCGAGGATCTGCTGGAGATCTCCCGGCTCGATACGCGGCGGGAGAAGCTGGAGCTGGACGCCGAGCGGCTGGGGGCGGTGGCCGAGCGGGTCGTGCGGGCGTCGGGGGCGGACGCGGAGGTCGTCGTCGTACGGGACGAGTGGGTGGAGACGGACCGGCGGCGGCTTGAGCGGGTGCTGGGGAATCTTGTCGCCAATGCGCACCGGCATGGGCGGGGGCCGGTTGTGGTCACCGTTGACGGGGCGGTCGTGACCGTGCGGGAT
>NZ_JBXVPZ010000961.1:0-1080 GCF_057961495.1 Streptomyces sp. P5F9
GACCGATGCCGGGTCGGTGCGGGAGGCGGCGGGCGGGTCGGTCGCTGCCGTGCACGCGGTGTCGCCGTTCAGCGGGCCCGAGCAGGGCTTCGACGCGCTCGATCCCGACTTCTTCGTCAGGGCGGCGGACGCGTTGCTGACGGGTCTGGCCGGGGCAGGGGTGCGGCGGCTCGTCGCGGTCGGGCTGTTCGCGGATCTCCTCGGGGCGGACGGGCGGCCGGTGATGGACGACCCCTCGGCGTTCCCGCCGGAGATACGGCCGTTCGCGCTGGCCCACACGGCAGGACTGCGGCGCCTGCGGGAGGCGGGCCGGAGTGAGGTCGACTGGGTGATGCTCACCCCGGGCGGCGGCCTGGACCAGGAGGCCCCGCGCACCGGACGGCACCGCTTGGGCGACGAGCGGGTGCCGGAGGGCGCGCCCGGGCTGTCGTACGCGGATCTGGCGGTGGCGGTGCTCGACGAGATCGAGACGCCGACCCGGCACCGCGAGCGCGCGTCGGTGTTCGTCCCGCGTGACGTGCGCAGGGCCGCTGAGAGATAGGAGAGAGACGCACGGCAGGAGGGAATGCTTCTTCCATGGCTCGCATGGCTCGTACGGCATCGCTCGCGACTCCACCGACCCGTAATGGACTGCTCGTTGTTCAACCGCTCAGGAAGCGGCACTGTGCCGAGTGTCGTCGGGGGCCGTTGCCGTTGCTGGTCGTCGAGGGTGGTGTGCCGCGGTGTCTCGGCTGTGTGGATCTCGGGCATCTGGTGTTCCTGCCGCGCGGCGACACGGCGTTGACGCGCAGGGCGCGCGAGGAGAGTGCGCTGTCGGCGGTGGTGGTGCGGTTCGACCGGCGGCGGGGCCGGTACGAGCGGCAGGGCGTTCTCGTCGAGGAGGCGGGGCTGGCGCGGGCCGAGGAGCGGTGTCTCGCGGACGCGGAGGCGCGACGGCGGCGCCGGGCGCGGGACGCGGTGCGGCGGGCCGCGGAAGACGTGCGGTTCGCGGAGGCGTTCGCGGCGGAGATACGGCGCCTGTTCCCCGGCTGCCCCGAGGCGCGGGCCCGGGCCGTCGCCGCGCATGCCTCGGCACGGGGC
>NZ_JBXVPZ010000962.1:0-1075 GCF_057961495.1 Streptomyces sp. P5F9
CGCTCGCTTCTGAAACGGGCTGGAGCGGGCCGAGTCAAGGGTGGAGCGCAGCGGAATCGGCGTAGCCGACGCGACCGCAGGGAGCGCCCTTTACTCGGGCCGTGGAAGCCCGACACTGGCTGAGAAGCGAGTGGCCCGACCCCGCGTACCGATCCACCCCTATCCACCCCCTCAACCCACCGTCCCCGTTCGATTACAGTGCTGAACTGACTCGTACGTACGGACGGAGCCCGAGGAGGCCTTGGTGAGTACGGCAACCGCGGCCGTCTGGGGTCGGGTCGAGCAGCAGGATTTCCGTAGTCGGGTGCGGGGGACACTGCTCGGGGCCGCCGTGGGGGACGCGCTCGGCGCACCCGTGGACCTGCTGGCGATCGACGAGATCCGGGAGGCCTACGGCGCGGAGGGCGTCGTAGATCTTGCCTTCGGGTACGGGCGGCGGGGGGCCGTCACTCATCTCACGCAGCTCAGTCTCTTTACCGTCGACGGGCTGATCCGGGCGCAGGTGCGGCGCGATACCGGGGCCTGGCATCCGCCCACCGATCTGCATCGGGCGTATCTGCGGTGGGCCGCGACCCAGCACGACTGGGGGCCCGATGAGCGTCGTAAGGATGATGGATGGCTCGCGCGTGAGGAGTGGCTCTACGCACGACGCGACCCGACTCGGGCCTGTCTGTTGGGATTTGGGGACGAGCGGATGGGAACGCTCGACGCGCCCAAGAACCCGGGGGAAGTCGGGGGTGAGGCCGCCGCTCGTTCCGCGCCTTTCGGGTTGCTCGTCGGGTGGGAGCCACAGCTGGTGATGCAGCTCGCCGTGGAGTGTGCCGCTCAGACCCATGGTCATCCCGTCGGTTATCTCTCCGCCGGCGCCTACGCCGTCATCGTGCACGGGCTCGCCCGCGGAGAGAGCCTCGACGCCGCCGTGCAACGGGCGCTCGGCCTGCTGGCCGTCAGACCCGGGCATCAGCCCGTCTCCGTCGCGCTCCAGCGCGCCCTCGGCGCCGTACGGCAGGGCATGCCCACCTCCGCGCGGGTCGAGGAACTCGTGGGGGAGGGGAACGCGGACGGGGTGCTCGCG
>NZ_JBXVPZ010000963.1:0-1072 GCF_057961495.1 Streptomyces sp. P5F9
CGCCCGACCGGCGCTCGTCGGGCGCACCCGACGCACGATCCGTTGGCGCAGCCGGCGGGCCGTCGGTGGACGCGCCCGACCGTCGATCCGCAGGCCCGGCCGACGCACGACCCGCAGGCCCGCCCCCCAGCCCGTCCACCCCCGCGAAATAGCCCGCCGGATCCTGACTCCGCACCAACGCGGTCGCCTCCGGAGGCAACCAGACGTCCGACGGATGCTGGATCGTCAGTCGGTCGAGGAAGTCAGACGGACTGGGCCGGTCCCGCGGGTCCTTGGCCAGGCAGGCCGCGACCAGGGGGCGCAACTGCCCGGGAACGTCCGTGAGATCAGGCTGTTCGTGGACGACCCGGTAGGGCCACGCGGCCGCCACCCCGTCCCCGAAAGGCGCACGCCCGGCCGCCTGCCCGAGCACCACACCCAGGGCGAACATGTCCACGGCGGGAGTGAGCGAGCCCCCGGTGAGCTGTTCCGGTGCGAGGAAGCCGAGGGTGCCGATCTGGAAGCCGGTCTGCGTGAGGGCCGTACCGTCGAGGGCCCGTGCGATGCCGAAGTCGATGACCCGGGGGCCGTCCTCCGCGACGATGATGTTGGCGGGTTTCAGGTCACGGTGGATGACCCCCGCCTGGTGGATCGCCGCGAGCGCCTCGGCGAGGCCGGCGGCCAGAACGGTGAGCGTGTCCGCGGGCAGGGGGCCGACCCGGTCGAGGACGGCCTGCAGCGTGGGCCCGGGAACGTACGCCGTCACCAGCCAGGCCGGGTCGCCGTGCGGGTCGGCGTCGACGACCGGCGCGGTGTGGAAACCGCCGACCCGGCGCGCCGCGGCCACCTCATCGGCGAACCTGCGCCGGAAACCCGGTTCCGTGCCCAGTTCGGGCCGTACGACCTTGACGGCCACCGCCCGGCCCGACCGCGACCGGCCGAAGTACACGACGCCCATCCCGCCCTGGCCGAGCCGTCCGACCAGCCGGTATCTCCCCTCCCCGACAGAGGCGGGATCACCCGCTCGGAGCGGTTTCATGACTCCCCCATCTCGCCTCTCCGGCAAGGCGGTCGGCCCTCATCGGCCCCGACC
>NZ_JBXVPZ010000964.1:0-1044 GCF_057961495.1 Streptomyces sp. P5F9
CCTCTACCGCCCCCATCGCCCGTACCTCGGACGGGTGAGCCCCCAGGGGTAAACCCGCAGTACGTGTCAGGCGCTCGTCCACCTTCAGGAGGTGGAGCCAGCCCCACCCCTACAACCTGAGGCGGAGTCTGCTTCGGGACCTGCGGCCGATCCGGAGGAGTGGGGGTCACTCATAGCGTGGAGCCATGACCACAGCAGTCTGCACCAGCGCGTCGAACGCCGCCGCACGGGCCGCCGCCGGAGCCGCCACCAGGCCTGCCGCCCGGCCCGCACCCAGGCCGGCCGCACGGCCTGCCACGCGGACCGTCACCCGGCCCGCCGCACGGGCCACGCAGACCCAGGCCCAATCCCAATCCCAATCCCAACCTCAGGCCCAGACCGGGACCCAGGTCCCGGCCCAGACGCTCACGTACCCCTCGTTCTCGTCGTACATGAGGGCCAGGCAACCCGTGCTGCTGCGCACCGCGCGGTCGCTGACGGCGAATGCGTGTGACGCGGAGGACCTGTTGCAGACCGCGCTGACCAAGACGTATGTCGCCTGGGAGCGGATCGAGGACCACCGGGCGCTGGACGGCTATGTCCGCCGGGCGCTGCTGAACACGCGGACCTCGCAGTGGCGCAAGCGCAAGGTCGACGAGTTCGCGTGCGACGAGCTGCCCGAACCGGAGACGGCCGGCGGCTCGGAGGACCCGGCCGAGCAGCAGGCGTTGCACGACGCGATGTGGCGGGCGATCGCGAAGCTGCCGGAGCGGCAGCGGGCGATGGTCGTCCTCAGGTACTACGAGGATCTCAGCGAGGTCCAGACGGCCGAGGTGCTCGGGGTGTCGGTGGGCACGGTGAAGTCGGCGGTGTCGCGGGCGCTCGGCAAGCTGCGCGAGGACCCGGAGCTGGTTCTCGCCCGCTAGAGGTCAGGCCGTTGGAGGTCAGTCGGGCGTCAGATTCAAGTCACCCGGCTGTCGGCTTCAAGTCACCCGGCTGCCGACGAAGCCACCGCAGCCGCAGCCGCAGCCGTAGCCGCAACCCCGCCGTAGCGATGCCCCCGGC
>NZ_JBXVPZ010000965.1:0-1033 GCF_057961495.1 Streptomyces sp. P5F9
GGGCAGCCGCCACTGAGTTCGTCGTGCGGGACAGCGCGGGACCGACCGGGCTTGCCGCCCTGGGTGGGGCGCTCTCGGGCGGGCGGTATGCCTGGACACTGCCGTTCGCCTGGCTGTCGTTCATGTTCTTCGCCCCGGCGGGCGTTGGCACTGCGGCCTATGCCCTCGTGGGACCGAGGGGGTAAACCGAGGGGGTAAGCGGTGGGCAGTCGGCAGTCCGGGATCCGCTGGTTGTCAGTTTTCCGTCGGTCATCTCGGCGTTCAGGACACGGCGCGCGTGACCGACAGAACGCTCCCGATCTTCGCGTCCTCGTAGAACCACTTGGCGTCGGCCGAGTCCAGGCCGATCCAGCCGGCGCCGGTGTCCTGCTTGCCGGTGCTCTTCTCTTTGGAGGAGAACGCGATGCCGACGTAGACCGGTTGGCCGTCGGTGTCGCGCAGTTCGACCGCGAGCGAGATCACCGTGGTGTAGGCGACTCCGCCGGCCAGGTCGGTGACGGTCACGACCTTCGTCTCGTGCTTCTTGTAGACGGTCAACGGCCCGGCCGGCTTGGGGTTGTCGGGCGGGCCGGAGGTCATCGGCATGACCCGGCTCCCGACGATCAGGACACGCTTGCCGAGGACGACCGAGCCGGTGGCGGGCGCGCGCGGTACGGGAGTTGACACCCCGGCCGAGGTGACGCGGGGTGACGGGACGGGGTCGGCGTGTGTGGCGGCCGGGAGCTGACGCCCGTTCCCGTTCCCGTCCCCTGCGGAGTGCGTGAAACCCACGGTCAGCGCGAAGGCGACGAGGGCGAGGGCCACCGCGCCCGCGCCCAGCACGCCCGCCCTACGGCGGCGCCCCCGGCGCACGGCACGGCCGCGGACCTCGGCGCCGGTGAGGGCGGGGAAGGTCTCGTGATGTGCCGCCACCTCGTGCAGAGCGGTGGAGAGTTCGGCGGCGGAGACTTCCGTGGCGGAGACTTCATCCTTGGAGAGTTCGTCAGACACGTCCGCTCTCCCTCCGAACCGGCGCGTCCGGCTTGCCCAACTC
>NZ_JBXVPZ010000966.1:0-1024 GCF_057961495.1 Streptomyces sp. P5F9
GGCCCCAGCGCCACTACGACCCCCACCAGCACCACCCCGAGCACGGCCAGCCACGGCACCCGCAGCGCCCACCAACTCCCCGACCCGTAGCCCGGTTCGGGCGCGAGCCCGGTGAGATAGAAGGCGGCGGCGACGATCAGCACCGGCAGCATGTGCCACAGGTAGAGCGTCATGCTGGCCCCGCCCAACGGCCGTACGAGTCCCCAGAGTTGCTCGCGCGCCAACAGCCGCCGCAGCACAGGCGCGAGCAACAGCGCCAGCCCGACTTGCCCAACCGCCCAGGCCAGCATCGCGGCGGACGGAGGATTGGTGTTGCTGGGGCTCTGCCCGGTCACCAGGATCAGGCTCACCGGGAAGGGCCCGAACGCGACCAGCGCGGCGAAGGCGGCGGCACCGCCCGCGGCCATGGAGACAGACAGCGCGGACCATTCCCTGAGCAGCATGTCCCGCCAGCAGAAGCCCAGTTGATAGGCGACGCCCCACACCAGCACGTAGTTGAGCAGCCCGACGAAAGGCGCGTGCACGGTGACCACCAGCGCGTCGGCGACCAGGGCGACCACCCCCATCACCACCGGCACCCGCAGCCCCCACCGCCGATGTGCCGCGTGCAGGAGGGGAGTTGCCGCGCTGAGCAGCAGATACACCGGCAGGAACCAGAACTGCATGGCCATCGCCCACCCGACGAGCGCGAGGATGCCGGGGTCCACTCCGACCGCCGAGCAGACCGCGACGGCGACCAGCACCAGCCCGCTGTACACCCCGGCCGGCAGCAGCAGCCGTAGCGCCCGCTGGCCCACCCAACCGGTCGCCGTACGGCCCTCGTTGCGGGCCCGCGCCCAGGAACCGCCGGCCGCGTGTCCACCGGCCAGGAAGAATAGCGGCATGATCTGGAAACCCAGGGTGAGCCACTGGGTCCAGGGCACGGTGGCGAGCAACTCCGGTGCGCTGATGGCCCCGTTGGGATCCCGCACCAACCCGGTGATCAGCCAGTGCCCGAACACCACCAGGACGATCGCCCACGCCC
>NZ_JBXVPZ010000967.1:0-1012 GCF_057961495.1 Streptomyces sp. P5F9
CGCCACGGCGAAACCCCCCTGACCCCCCAGAAGCGTTTCTCAGGCAGCGGCGGCACCAACCCCTCCCTCTCACCCGTCGGCCAGGACCAAGCCACCCGAGCCGCAACCGCGTTGGCAGCCCGAGGCACGATCCAGCACATCATCGCGTCCCCCCTCACCCGCACCAGGGAAACCGCCGCAGCCGTAGCAGACCGCCTGGGCCTGGACGTGACGATCGAAGAGGGCCTGCGCGAAACGGACTTCGGCGCCTGGGAAGGCCTCACCTTCGGCGAGGTACGCGAGCGCTACCCCGACGACCTGACCACCTGGTTGGCCGACCCCACCGCCCAACCCACCGGCGGCGGCGAGAGTTTCGCGGACACGGCAACCCGAATCGCCGCCACCCGGGACAAGCTGACCGCGGCCTACGCGGGCCGCACCGTCCTGCTCGTCACCCACGTCACCCCGATCAAGACGTTCGTCCAACTCGCCCTGGGCGCCCCGCCGGAGTCGCTGTTCCGCATGGAACTCTCGGCCGCCTCGATCTCCGCGGTGGCGTACTACGCCGACGGCAACGCGAGCGTACGACTCTTCAACGACACGTCCCACCTACGCTGAGCGCCGCCGCCTCCCGGGCCAGCACCTCGATCCGCCCCCAGTCCCGCGCGGCCACCGCATCCGCCGGAATCATCCAACTCCCGCCCACACACCCGACGTTGGGCAACGCCAGGTAGTCGGACGCGGAGTCGACCCCTATCCCACCGGTAGGACAGAACCGCGCCTGCGGCAACGGCCCAGCCAGCGCCTTGAGATACGCCGTACCGCCCGAGGCCTGAGCCGGGAAGAACTTCATCTCCCGCACCCCGCGCTCCAACAACGCGACAACCTCGGACGTGGTCGACACCCCCGGCAGGAACGGCACCCCGGCCCCCTGCATCGCCTCCAGCAGCAGCTCGGTCCACCCGGGACTCACCAGGAACCGCGCCCCCGCGCCCACGCACTCCTTCACCTGCCCCGGAGTCAGCACGGTCCC
>NZ_JBXVPZ010000968.1:0-1002 GCF_057961495.1 Streptomyces sp. P5F9
CCCAGGTCAGCGCCAGCCCGACCGCGAGGGCGGCACCCGTCCCCAGGGCCACCCGCCCGAACCGCTCCCGCCCCCGAAGTCGTAGGAGAAACGCGGCTGTTGCGGCGAGGAGGAGGAGACGGGCCGCAAGTGCCAGGCCCGGGCGGGAAGTCAGCGTCTTCGGGATCGCGGAGGGTTCGAAGGCCGTGGCCAGGCTGGTGCCCGCTTCGTAGGGGGCGCGGAGGATCAGGAGGGCGACGGTGGCCGCCAGCAGGGTCCACCAGCCCATCAGGATCGGCTTGTTGAGGACGGCCGGGTTCGGGGGGCGGCAGAGGGTGACGAAGGTTGCCGTGCCGATGAGGAGGGCCGCGGCTGTGTACGCGAAGTAGCGGGCTATGTCGTAGAGGCTGCCCGTGAGGGGGTCCTCGGTCGGGGCCGTGCTGATCGGGGTTGTCGTGGCGGAGGGTTTGCCGATGGAGAAGGTGAAGGCGCCGGAGACCGGGTGGCTGTCGGCCGAGACCACGCGCCAGGCGACCGTGAAGGTGCCGGTGCCGAGCTTGGCCGGGAGCGTGACGCTCGCCGTGTCCCCGGCGTCCTTCGCGTGGTGCGCGGAACTCGTCTTCACCCGCCGGTTGTCGGGGTCGTAGACGCGGAAGGAGTCGTCGAGGAGGGCGACGGACTCGGAGAAGGTGAGGGTGACGGTGCGGGGGGCGGACTTGAGGACGCTGCCGTCGGCGGGGTCGGTGGATTCGAGGGCGGCGTGCGCGGACGCGGTGCCCGCGGTGCCGAGGAGGAGCAGGACCAGCAGGGAGCCCAGCAGCACCAGCCCTTGAATGCCTCGCCGGCCGCCCCGTCCGCCCCGTCCACCTCCTCCTCCGTGTCCACATCCTTGTCCCTCATTCCGTCGTCGGCGCACGTCACATCTCCGTCTTCGGACTTGCAGGTCTGCGGTTATGTACGGAGGAACCACATCTCTCGCTCACCATGTGGGTCGCGCCATCACTCCGCCGTCCACGACCAGGT
>NZ_JBXVPZ010000969.1:0-998 GCF_057961495.1 Streptomyces sp. P5F9
GGTAGTAGGTGCGCTGAGGAGTAGATGACGTGGAGTTGGTGCGGGGGTGGGGTGGGGTGGTCGTACGGCAGCGTGATCCAGGCCCGGAGCACGGCCGAGTCGAGCGGTTGAACATCGGCCTCGTAGAGGCGTACGGCGGTGCCGTCTGGCTCCGGCACGGTGGCCGGTGAGGGGAACTCGATGGCTGACGTGAAGGCGATGGTGCCCGGGGCGAGAGGGAACGCAACGGGAACGGGGGTACTGCTCGTCATCGGTTCGGCATCGTGCCTGGGCGTGATGATCCCCTCGTCCGCGAGGCGGCACTCGGTGAGGGTCGACCATGCGAGGCTGTTGTCGGGGTACTGCGTGCCCACGTACACCTCGCGGGTCTCGCCCTCGGTGCGGCAGGAGATGCGGATGGCGTGCCCGGCGGCGTCCACCTCGTTGTGCGAGAGCCCACAGTAGGGTCCGTACGCCCAGTGGACGTGAGTGTGCCGGGCGGCGAGGCGTTCGCGGGTCTCCTGCCACTCGCGGAGGGAGAGGCGGGCCAACTGGACCCGGATGAGCCGGCACCGGCCCTGACCGAACCGGACCTCGACGGCTCCACCGTGGACCGACCCGGGGTCCAGGTACGTGACCTCGGCGTCCTGGTACCCCTGTCGCAGTATCCAGCGCCGTAGCGCCTGCCCGATGTACAGGTGATCTGCGCTGGCCTCACCGGTCTCCGTGCGGCGGCAGTGCACGGGTGGCCGGTGCGCGAAGTGGCACTTCTTCTCCGTGTACCGCTTCGGAGTCAACTTCTTGCCGCAGCCGCCGAGCAGGACGCCGCAGTAGAAGTCGTCGCGGGTCCGGCCCCGCATGAACCGGTCGAAGTCGTCGTGGTCGTACGGCAGGAATACCGGCCAGTCCGACTCGGCCTGACCGATGACCGCCGTCTGAACCTTGCGGGTGTCTTCCTCAGAGGTGAGCGAGACCATCCTGGCTCCTGGCTCGGGCAGCGGCGGCGGTTGGGGCAGGCG
>NZ_JBXVPZ010000970.1:0-992 GCF_057961495.1 Streptomyces sp. P5F9
TGCGCTGGCTGACCGCGGGGGAGTCCCACGGTCCCGCACTCGTGGCGACGCTGGAGGGTCTTCCCGCCGGTGTGCCGATCACCACGGAGATGGTGGCGGACCACCTGGCCCGGCGCCGGCTCGGTTATGGGCGTGGTGCGCGCATGAAGTTCGAGCGCGACGAGGTCACCTTCCTCGGCGGTGTCCGCCACGGCCTGACCCTCGGCTCGCCGGTCGCGGTCATGGTGGGCAACACCGAGTGGCCCAAGTGGGAGCAGGTCATGGCGGCCGACCCGGTCGACCCCGAGATCCTCGCCGGCCTCGCCCGCAATGCCCCGCTGACCCGGCCGCGCCCCGGTCATGCTGATCTTGCCGGTATGCAGAAGTACGGTTTCGACGAGGCGCGTCCGATCCTGGAGCGCGCCTCCGCGCGGGAGACCGCGGCCCGTGTCGCACTGGGTGCGGTGGCGCGGTCGTATCTCAAGGAGACGGCGGGGATCGAGATCGTCTCGCACGTCGTCGAGCTGGCGTCGGCGAAGGCGCCGCGGGGTGTGCTGCCGACGCCGGCCGATGTGGAGAGGCTGGACGCCGACCCGGTGCGCTGTCTGGACGCGGATGCGTCGAAGGCGATGGTCGCGGAGATCGACCAGGCCCACAAGGACGGCGACACCCTCGGTGGTGTGGTCGAGATCCTCGCCTACGGCGTTCCGGTGGGGCTGGGTTCGCATGTGCACTGGGACCGCAAGCTGGATGCCCGCCTCGCCGGTGCCCTGATGGGTATCCAGGCGATCAAGGGCGTGGAGATCGGTGACGGTTTCGAGCTGGCCCGGGTGCCCGGCTCCAAGGCGCACGACGAGATCGTCAACACCGGTGAGGGCATCCGTCGGGTCTCCGGGCGCTCCGGCGGCACCGAGGGCGGCCTGTCCACCGGCGAACTGCTGCGGGTGCGGGCCGGGATGAAGCCGATCGCGACGGTGCCGCGGGCTCTGCAGACGGTGGATGTGGTGACCGGT
>NZ_JBXVPZ010000971.1:0-987 GCF_057961495.1 Streptomyces sp. P5F9
TCGGCCGGGGACGCGGCTGACGATGCCGGCGGTGACGTCGAGTCGGGTCGGTCCGTGGGTGGGGCTCCAACTCGGGGTGTGGTTATGGACGTTGGTGTCCAGCTGGGTCACCCGGTCTCGGGGTCCCAGGCCGGCGGCGCGGCCGTAGACGTCGGCGGTGACTTCGAGCTGTGCCAGCCTGTGTCGGGTTCCCGGGGTGGCGGTGTGGCTGTGGACGGCGATGGTGTTTCCGCCTTGGACCGCCCCGTGTCGGGGTCCCAGGTCGGCGATGCGGTCGTAGACGCTGGCGGTGACTTCGAGCTGTGCCAGCCTGTGTCGGGTTCCCGGGGTGGCGGTGTGGCTGTGGACGGTGATGGTGTTTCCGACTTGGACCGCCCCGTGTCGGGGGCCCAGGTCGGCGGCGCGGTCGTAGACCCTGGCAGTGAATTCGAGCTGTGCCACCCCGCGTCAGGCTCCCCGGGTGGCGGTGTGGCCGTGGACGGCGATGGTGTTTCCGAGCCGGGCCACCCCGTGTCGGTCCCCCCGGCCGCCGCCGCGTCTGTAGGCGTCGGCGCTGATTTCGAACCGGGACCTTCCGCGTCCGAACCCCCGACACCGCCCGGCGCGGTCCTCCCGCCCATCGACCGGCCCAAGCCTCTGCACGACCCCGATCCCTACAGCACCCCGCCGTACGGTGAGCCGGGGCCCTGGGCGCCCGCGCCGGCCGTTCAGCATCCGGGGGGCGCCTCTGCGTCCGGGGTGGTCCCACAGGCCTCCACAGCGGCTCCTGGCGCTTCCGTCCCGTGCACCGGTCCCGTGTCTCCTGGTACTCCCGCACCAACTTTCGCCGACACCGCGCCTGCCGGCACCCTTGCGCCCGCGCTTGGCGGCGACGCCTCGGCGCCGGCGCCCGTCGCTCTCCCTGCACCACCCCTCTCCAACGCCTCGACCACCGCCCCTCTCACCCCACCCGACCTCGCCCACACCCCTGTCGTCCCGGACCAGGCC
>NZ_JBXVPZ010000972.1:0-985 GCF_057961495.1 Streptomyces sp. P5F9
CTGGTCGGCAATCCGGCGACGTATGCGCTGCTCGTCGGTGGGGGCGCCGCGTTTCTGCTGCTGACGACGGCTCTGCAGCGGGGGTCGGTGACGACGGCCACCGCCGGGCTGGTGATCGGGGAGACGATCGGTCCGGCGCTGGTGGGGGTGGTGTGGCTCGGGGACCGTACGCGGGACGGGTTGGAGTGGCTGGCGGTGCTGGGGTTCCTGGTGGCTGTGGCGGGGGCGTTGGCATTGGCGCGGTTTGGTGAGGCGCCGGCGGAAGCAGCCGACGAAGCTCCCGCGGAAACGGTGTAGGCCAGGCCACGCGAAAACGGCGGCGCAGGTCACGGCAGCACCCTGCACAGTGCCTCCACCGCCCCCGCCCACGCATGGTCCGGCGGCGTGCCGTAGCCCACCACCAGGGCGTCCAGGGGGTCGGCCAGGGCGTGTTCGTGGCGGTAGAAGGACAGCGAGTGGAGGGCGAGGCCCTGCCAGGCGGCGGCTTGGACCACGGACTGTTCGGTGCCGGGCGGGAGGCTGAGGACGGCGTGGAAGCCGGCCGCGATACCGGTGACGTGGACGTCGGGGGCGTGCTGGGCGAGGGCGTCGACCAGGGTGTCGCGGCGGCGGCGGTAGCGCAGGCGGGCGGCGCGGACGTGGCGGTCATAGGCGCCGGAGGTGATGAACTCGGCGAGGGTCAGCTGGTCCAGGACGCCGCAGGTGTCGATGCCGCCCTTCGCCTGTGCGACCTCCTCCATCAGTGAAGGGGGCAGGACCATCCAGGCGAGGCGGAGGCCGGGGGCGAGGGACTTGCTGGCGGTGCCGAGGTAGACGACGTGGTTCGGGTCGAGTCCCTGGAGGGCGCCGATGGGCTGGCGGTCGTAGCGGAACTCGCCGTCGTAGTCGTCCTCCAGGACCAGGCCGCCGGTGCGGCGGGCCCAGTCGACGGCGGCGGAGCGGCGGTCGTGGTGGAGGGGGACGCCCATGGGGAACTGGTGGGCGG
>NZ_JBXVPZ010000973.1:0-981 GCF_057961495.1 Streptomyces sp. P5F9
GGGTAGGACTGGGTGGCGGCGTTCGGGTCGGCGGTCATGATCGGCTCCCTGAGGCGGATGGTGGGTCAGGGGGTGACGGGTTGTGCCGTGAGCTGCTGGCCGTCGACCGTGACCGCGCCGGTCTCCGGGTCGATGCGGGGCGCGGAGGTGGCCTTGCCGTCGCGGGTGACGATGCCGGTCTGGCGGCCGTTCGGCAGCACGATCCAGCCGCCGTCGATCTTGGCGCCGCGTACCTTGGCCGTCGCGCGCCACAGCCCGGACGGCTTGACCGCCTTGTCGGCGGTGAACGTGTACGGGCGGCCCTCGTCCTTGACGGTGCCGGTGATCTTCTTGCCCTGCTCGATCCTGCCGTCCAGCACCGCGCCGTTCGGGGCGGTGAGCTTCATGCTGCCGTTGTTGTTCACGCGGCCCCTGAGCCAGGCCTCCTTGTAGCGGCCGTCGCAGAAGTAGGCGACCGCCTTGCCGTCACGGACGGAGACCGCGACCGAGGCGGCGTCGTCGTCGGTGCGGCCGGCGTAGTTGGCGTTCGCGACGGGTGGCTTCGACGGCGATGGCGTCGGGCTGGGGGTGGGCGTGGCGGATGGTGTCGGTGACGTCTTCGCCGGAGTCTTCGGTGACGCGGACGGCGATTGCTCGCGGTACGAGGACGACGCGGTCTTCGTTCCCGATGTCGCGTTGAGCGTCAGCATGAACAGGCCCAGCACCAGGCCCGCCAGAAGAGTGAACAGTGGTCCAGGACGCTTCAATGTGGGCCTCCCCCGAGGCGGGCTACCCGCCTATGAGAGCGGACTCGGGGCCGTGGGTAAAGAGGCATACCGGGATGATCTCACCCCAAGTAGCGAAACGGGACGGTTCGGGTGACATTGGCAGGGTTCGAGGCCGGGCCCCGACCAGCGGCCGGCCGCTCTCGAAAGGTGCGAGCCATGGCGGGCAACGATCTCGGCAGCCTTCTCGGTGGTCTTCTGGGGGGAGCGGGTGGAG
>NZ_JBXVPZ010000974.1:0-973 GCF_057961495.1 Streptomyces sp. P5F9
ATGTGTATAAGAGACAGGGTCAAGTCCAAGGGGGTCAAGAAAGCGTTGGACGGGCTCGATCTGTGTGTCGCGCGCGGCACCGTGCATGGGGTGCTCGGGCCCAACGGTGCGGGCAAGACCACCCTGGTCCGTGTTCTGTCCACCTTGCTGCGGCCCGACTCCGGGCGCGTCGAGGTTGCGGGTCATGATGTGCTGACCGAGGCCCGTGCGGTCCGGTTCCGTATCGGCCTGCTCGGTCAACACGCGGCCCTGGATGAGGAGTTGGGCGGCCGGCAGAACCTGGAGATGTTCGGGCGTCTCCATCATCTTGGCGCTCGTCGCGCGCGCGTGCGTGCCGATGAACTCCTGGAGCGTTTCGACCTCGCCGAGACCGGGCGTAAGCCGGTTCGCGCCTACAGCGGCGGCATGCGGCGGCGGTTGGATCTCGCCGCCTCGCTCGTCACCGCTCCGGAGATCCTCTTCCTGGACGAGCCGACCACCGGCCTCGATCCGCGCGGGCGTGCGGAGGTGTGGACGGCGGTTCGCTCCCTGGTCGGGGGTGGTACGACGGTTCTGCTCACCACGCAGTACCTGGAGGAGGCCGATCAACTCGCCGATCGTGTCTCGGTAGTTGACCAGGGACGGGTCATCGAGGACGGCACCCCGGACGAGCTCAAGTCCCGTACGGGCGGTGACCGTATCGACGTCGTTCTGCGCGACGCGGGCCAACTGGGGGCCGCTGTCGCCTTGTTGCCGCTGCCTGTTGCCGACATCCGGGTCGATGCCGACCGTCGGCTGCTCAGCGCGCCGGTCTCCGACCGGATGGCGGCGCTCTCCGGGGTCGTACGGGCGCTGGAGGAGGGCGGGATCGATGCGGAGGATGTGGCGTTGCGGCGGCCGACCCTGGATGAGGTGTTTCTGCATCTGACGGGGCACGGTGACGGGGCGGGTGCGGGTGCGGGTGCGGACGATCGTACGAATGTGAAGGAGGCCG
>NZ_JBXVPZ010000975.1:0-969 GCF_057961495.1 Streptomyces sp. P5F9
CGCGTCCCCGGTCCCGGCCGGCAACGCCACATTGACCGCGGAGCCCTCCCCCTTCCCGGCCCCGGTCTCCTCCGGCCACCCGGTCTGCGGGAACAACGTCCGAGGATGCTCATGCAGGGAGATCGTCAACACCCGGGGGTCGTCCCAGAACGCCGCCTGGACCCCGTCCCCGTGATGCACGTCCACATCGACATACGCGATCCGCTCGGCCCCCAGCTCCAACAGCCGAGCAATAGCCAGCGAGGCGTCGTTGTAGATACAGAACCCCGAGGCAGCCCCCGGCATGGCGTGATGCAACCCGCCCGAGAAGTTCACGGCATGCAGAACATCCCCGGCCCACACAGCCTCAGCGGCCCCCACCGACTGCCCCGCGATCAGCGCCGACACCTCATGCATCCCGGCAAAGGCAGGATCATCCATGGTCCCGAGCCCATACGCCCCGTCCGCCGACTCCGGATCAGCCGAGGCCGCCTTCACCGCCTCGACGTAGTCCTCCCGGTGAACCAACCGCAGAGTCGAATCACCCGCGGGCTTGGCCGCCACCACGTCCACGTCCTTGTCGAGCCCGAAGGCGTCGACGAGTCTCCGGGTCAGGGCGAGCCTGACCGGGTCCATCGGATGGTCCCGGCCGAAGTCATAGCCCGTTACTGCCTCGTCCCACATCAGCTGTGCGCGCCCGCTCATGCCCGTCACCGTACCGGCCCGCCGGCGGCGCGAACGAGCGGGCGTACACCAACGTCACCAGCACCAACACCATCGGCACGAGCATCGCCCCGCGATAACTCCAGGCGTCACCCAGCGCCCCCACCAACGGCGAACCGATCAGAAACCCGACGTAATTGAACACATTGAGCCGCGCAATGGCCGTATCCGAAGCCCCCGGGAACAACCGCCCAGCCGCCGCAAAGGTCTGCGGCACCAGCACACACAACCCAAGCCCCAACAAGGTGAACCCGAGCATCCCGACCC
>NZ_JBXVPZ010000976.1:0-968 GCF_057961495.1 Streptomyces sp. P5F9
CCAGGCGGCTACGACGACACCGCAGCCACCCTGGCCCTGCACGACCGCACCCGCTACACCGACGGCTGCGCTGCCTACGGCGTGCCGTCGTGGGCGCGTGTCTTCCTGAAGGCCGCCGTGTGCTTCGCCCGGCTCGCGCCCGGCCAGGACCAGCATCTGCTGACCGGCCCTCACGACCGCACCCACCTGCTGCGCGTGGCCGAGGCCGCGAGGCTTCGCCCGCCGCAGCCGCCCGCCGGCCAGCGCACCGGCCGTACCCAGTGGGATTGGCGCGAACGCGAGGAGGCACAGCGCTGCAACACGATGCTGACGCGGCACCAGAGCCCGCCTTTGCCCTGAGTCCGGCCCCCGGCACCCCAAGCCGACAGGGGAAGGCGGCGCCGCGCGGCACAGCGAGCCGGGGGTGCGGTCAGCCGATGGAGGAATCGGCGAACTCCACGTCGGTGAAGGCGATCCCGAGACCGTCAGCACGTCGGCCTCCGTCCCGGAAGCAGGCATGCCCCGGAGCACGGGCGAGGATGACCAACTGCTGCTGCTCGCCCCCGGCCGGCATCCCGGGCGGCGAACAGCTCGCGGGCCACTTCTCCCGACAGGTACTGGGTGATCAGCCGTACCCGCGGATCGTCCGACGAGCCCGCCGGAGCGGCGAAACCGAACCGCGCCCTGGTGTGGAAGACAAACCCGCCGGCCTCGGCCCGGGCCCGCCGACGAGCCCGTACCAGGGGCTGCCATCGTGCCCTGACGGCCTCATCGATCAGCCCCGCATGAACGGCACTGGGACGGCGGCGCGTTCCCGGCCGGGTGGTGACCCACCTCTGTACCGTGCGCCGGGAGATCCCCAGGAGGACAGCCACGTTCTTCGTGGAGCCCTTCTCCGCCCTGAGCAGGAAACGCACAGCGGCATCCCTCGTAGGCACGGGACGGGTCAGCAACGCCCGCTCAAGCCCTTTGACGATCCCACCCATGCC
>NZ_JBXVPZ010000977.1:0-965 GCF_057961495.1 Streptomyces sp. P5F9
GTGCCGGGGGGATTCCCGTCGAGTGACGCCGGCCGCCCGGCGTCAAGGCTCACCTTGGGTGCCGTCGCGAGCTGCCGTCGCGGGCCTCGGGTGCCGTCGCGAGCGGAACGGGGCCGGCACTCCCACCCGGCACCCCGGTCCTGCCCGTCACTCCGGTCCGCCCCGCCACCCCAGTCCCACCGAGGCAGGCCCGGAGTACTCACGCCGGGTGCCACGGGCGCGGCCAGGGCGGTACCGCCAGGCGTCATGGAGGTGGCCGGAGCGGTACCGGGAACTCCCTCGCCCGCAGCGCGCAGGACCCCTCTCAGGTGCCCGTGGCGGACCGGTGCCGGGGGCCGGGACTCCCACCCGGCGCCGGGGCCGGCAGAGCGCGCGGTGAGGCCTGCGCCCTGGCGGGCAGGACCGGCGGTGGGGACCGGTACCGGCGCCGGACAGGCGGTCGGCACCGGAGCAGCCAGGGCGGACTGCGGAACCGGCACTCTGGCAGGCAGGGCTCATGTTGGGCACCGGCGACGGAGCGGGCGACCGGCACCAGCGCCGGGCACGCGGTCATCACCGGTGCCAGGACCGACTGGACCAGCTGTGAGACCGACCAGCTGTGAGACCGGCACCGCAGCGGACGGACCGCGCACCGAGAACCGACGGGTGCAGGCGCCCGGCAGCACCCCACACCAGGGCAGGAACCCGATATCGGCACCGAGTTGAGCGACCGGTACCAGCGCCAAACAGCCGACCGACACCCACGCCAGGCAAACAAGCAGGCCCCGATAGCCGGTCCACACCAGCCCCGCCGAAGCGGCCCACACCGCCCCCGAACGAGCACCACCCGACCAGCCCCATGCAAGCGACCCGCAAGCGACCCACAAAGCCCAGTGCCCCGCAGAGCCCCCTACTCGCCCGCAGCCGCCGACGCAACGGGAGCGGGTCGTGGCGGTACGGCGCAGCCCGCCGCGTACCCGGCACCA
>NZ_JBXVPZ010000978.1:0-958 GCF_057961495.1 Streptomyces sp. P5F9
GCCCACCCCCTCCGCCGGCTTCGGCACGCTTCCCGGACACCCCGCCCGCAGCTGGCGGTGACACCCGCCGCGCGAACTCCGAACGGGTTACGCCGAGAGCTGTCCCGCCCCGGCCGCCTCACCGCCCCACGGCGACGACAGGTGGCAACGAGGCGCTGCGGGAACCCAGTTCGGACACGGCCACCCCTTTCCGCCCGACCACACCGCCCGTCTCGGACAACCCGCCGCGCCCTGCGAGTGAGGCCCCGCGTCCGTCGTCCGACTGGCTCCGTCGGGATGCGACCGGGCCGGCGACACCTCCTGACTCCGTGGGCTCCCCGCGCTCTGCGGGTGAGGTACCGGGTGAGGCGTTCGACTGGTCGCGTCAGGATTCGGCTGGCCCGGAGATGCCTCCTGCCGCGGGCGAGGGTCCTGGTGAGTCGCCCGACAGGCTTCGCCATGCCCCGGGCCGCCCGGGAACGGCTCCCGGCTCCGCCACTCCGCCCGGTCCGGCGGGCGAGGCTCCGCTTCGAGCGTCCGATCGGCTCGGTCAGGACTCTGCTCGCCGGGCAGCTTCTCCCGGTCCGGCGACTCTGCCGCGCCCCGAGGGTGAGGCTCCGCGTGAGTCGTCCGACGCGCAGGGCTATGTCCCCACGCGGCCGGGAACATCTGCTGGCACTGCCGCCCCGTCCGGTTCGGGGGGCGAGGCTCCGCGTGAGTCGTCCGACTCGCAGAGGTACGTCCCGACCCGTCCGGGGACAGCTGCCGACTCGGGCGCCCCGCCGCGCCCTGCGAGTGAGGCCCCGCGTCCGGCGTCCGACTGGCCTCGCCAGGATTCGAACCGCACGGCAACGCCTCCCGCCCCGGTCACGCCGCCGCGTCCTGAGGGTGAAGCTCCGCGTCAGTCGTCCGACCGGCTTGGCCAGGACTCGACCCGCCCGGCAACGCCCCCCGCTCCGCCGCGCCCCGAAGCCGAACC
>NZ_JBXVPZ010000979.1:0-956 GCF_057961495.1 Streptomyces sp. P5F9
CATGAAGGTCACCTCCGGGTCGCGGTGCGCTGCACCCACAGATTGATGAGGACGGCGCCCAGGAGCATCACGCCCAGGAACGCCTTGAACCAGTCCGGGTTCCAGCCCGCGTACACAATGCCCTGCTGCACCATGCCGAACATGAACGCCCCGAACACCGGACCGATCGCCGAACCCGCACCACCCGTCAGCAGACACCCGCCGATCACCGCCGCCGAGATGTAGATCAGCTCCTGGCCCACGCCCTCACCGGACTGCACCGTGTTGAACGTGAACAGCTGATGCATCCCGACGAACCAGGCCCCGAGACCCACCAGCATGAACAGCGAGATCTTCGTGAACGCCACCGGCACACCCACGGCCCGCGCGGAGTCCTTGTTCCCGCCCACCGCGAAGATCCAGTTGCCGTACTTCGTCCGCAGCAGCACCCAGGTCGCGACCGCCGCGAACACCAGCCAGTAGAAGATCGTGATCTTCACGTCGACGCCGCCGATGTCGAAGGACGTCGCGAAGACCTTCTTGGCCTGGCCGAAGCCGTCCATGTTGCTGATGTCGTCGGTCGCCACATTCCCGGTGACCAGCTTCGTCACCGCGAGGTTGACACCCTGCAGGATCAGGAAACTGCCCAGCGTGACCAGGAAGCTCGGCAGCCCGGTCTTGACCACCATCCAGCCGTTGAGGAAACCGATCCCCAACGACACCAGCAGCGCGACGATCACACCCACCCACACGTTCATGGTCAGCTGATAGCTGAGCATGCTCGCGGTCAGCGCCGACGTGATCACCGCGACACCGGCGGAGAGGTCGAACTCCCCGCCGATCATCAGCAGCGCCACCGGCAGCGCCATAATGCCGATCGTCGACGAACTGTAGAGAATGTTCGCCATCGACGCGCTGTCCCGCACCGGCGGAGCAGCGACCAGGAAGAACACGTACACCGCGGCCGCACCGAGGAA
>NZ_JBXVPZ010000980.1:0-946 GCF_057961495.1 Streptomyces sp. P5F9
GGTCTCCGGCGGAGGGGCAGGTGCTTCCAGTAGTGGAGCGGGGTGTCTCCGGCGGCGGAGCGAGATGTTTCCGGCGCCGGAACGGGGTGCCTCCGGCAGTGGAACGGAGTGCGGGGCCGCTCGGGGAGAATGCCTCGGTCATGATCCTCAGCAGCGTCACGGGAGGCGCCCGCATGCACGACACCGCCGATCTCATCGCCGAGACCTACGCGCTCGGTGCCGGACCGTGGACGTTGACGCCGGTCACCCGGGGCGCGCTGGGCCAGATCTGGAAGCTGTCCGGCAACGGTTCCTCGTGGGCCGTCAAGGAACTCCTCTTCGGCTGCGACGAGGACCAGGTCCGCCGGGAGGCCGCGTTACGGGAGGCCTCGGAGCGGCTGGGCATCGCGTCGCCGCGACTGATGCCCAATCGGGAGGGGGCGTACGTCTCCCACCTGGACCCCGGCTCAGGCTCCAGCTCCGCATCCGGTCCCGCTTCCACCTCCGGTTCCGGCTCATCCGCCGGCTCCCACATCAAGCTGTACGACTGGATCGACGGCGCCCCCGCGGACGTGTCCGACCCGGACGTCCTGGACTGGTTCGGGCGGACCATGGCGTTGCTGCACAGGGCGGGCGAGGGTGAGAGCGGGATGCCGAGTTCCTGGTACGAACGGTGCCCGGAGGACGCCGAGTGGAAGGAGCTGCACGGGAAGGTGCGGCGGGCGGAGCTGCCGTGGGCGGACGCGCTGGGCCGCTTCATCGCCACCTCCGCAAGGGAGTTGGCGCCCTGGGTGACCCCGTCCGACCTCGGCGACCTGGTGACGTCCCACCTCGACCTGCAACCCCAGAACGTCCTGGTCGGCCCGGCCGGTCCCGTCCTCCTGGACTGGGACAACGCCGGATCCGCTTCCGCGGAACGGGAGTTGGCCCGCGCCCTGTTCGTGTGGTCGGGCGGGAACGAGGGGGA
>NZ_JBXVPZ010000981.1:0-946 GCF_057961495.1 Streptomyces sp. P5F9
GCAGAAACACCGCGGCGAACGCCCCCGGATGGGCCCCGCCCACGGAGAGCAGCACAACATTCGACAACCCATCAGAGATCTGCAGCGCGGCGGAGTTGGAGCCGGCCTCCGCCGGAGCGGACAGCTGAAGCAGCAGCACGCTGGTGGAGGAGATCACCAGCCCCATCCCGAAACACCCGAACGCCCACGCGACGGCGACGATCCACACGGGCACGTCATGGATGAGGACGCTCGGCGCCCCGGCGATGGCGGCGGCCACCAGCACCATGCCGGCCGTCATCAGCCGTTCCCGGTACGGCTCGACCCGCGCCCGGGACTGCACCCACGACCCGAGCGCCCACGTCCCGCCGCCCGCCGCGAGCGAGAACCCGGCCAGGGTCGGCGACAGCCCGCGTTGCGTGACGAGCATCAACGGCACGAAGGACTCCGCCGAGATGAACGACCCGGCCGCCACCCCGCGCAACAACACGACGGAGGGCAGCCCACGCGCGGCCCGATACGTCCCGCGCGGCAACAACCCGAGCACGGCGGGCACGAGCAGCGCGACGCCGGCGGCAGCGGGGAGAAGGGAGAGCCACCGCACGTCCTGAGCGGCGTACTGGAAGAGCCCGGCGCCGATCGAGATCCCGAGGGCAAGCCGAATACGACGCCGGTCGAAGGAGGCGGACGGCTCATCTGCATTGCCCACGGGCCCGCCGGCCCGCCGCCGTATCTGAGGAAGGGCGAGCGCGAGCGGAAAGACGACAAGCACCGGAATCCCGAGGAACACCCACCGCCACCCCAGATGCTCGGTCACCGCACCGGAAGCGAGCGGCCCGACGACGGACGGCACGACCCAACTCGCCGCGAACGCGGCCATGATGGCGGGCCGCAACCGCTCCGGATAGGCCCGCCCGACGACGACATACAGAGCGACGATGACCAGCCCGCCCCCCAGCCCCTGCAC
>NZ_JBXVPZ010000982.1:0-944 GCF_057961495.1 Streptomyces sp. P5F9
TCCCTTGCTATGGCTCCGCCCACCCCGTCGAACACGACCGTCGCGTGCCGCCCGCCCAGCCCGGCCCGCACCTTCCCCGGCCACTCCGGGTCCGTGTAGTCGATGGCGAGATCGGCGCCGTTCGCCCGCACGAGGGCGACCTTCTCCGGACCGCCCGCGAGACCGACGACCGTGGCACCGGCGTGCTGGGCGTACTGCACGAGCAGCGTCCCGAGCCCGCCCGCGGCGGCTGGAACGACGACTACGGAGTCGGCGTCCAGCTCGCTGAACTGCACGATCCCCATCGCAGTACGCCCCGTCCCGATCATCGCGACGGCCTGTGCGAAGTCCAGGTTCGCCGGGATCTCGTGCACCCGGTCGACATCGACCACGGCCAACTCCGCGTACCCGCCCGGCGCGAACCCCAGATGCGCGACCACCCGCTTCCCGAGCCACAGCCCGGCGACCCCGTCCCCGAGCGACTCGACGACACCGGCGACCTCGCGGCCGGGGATGGTGGGGAGTGCGGGGAGTTCGGGGAGCGGGCCCTGTTCGCCCGCGCGCAGAACGGTGTCGAGGAGGTGGACGCCGGCCGCGGCGACGGCGATACGGACCTGGCCGGGGGCCGGGGCGGGATCGTCGACGGGTTCGTGGGTGAGGTTTTCGGCGGGCCCGAAGGCGTGGAGTCGTATGGCGTGCATGGGGTCCCCGTCGTCACGTAGGGATGGGTTTCTTCGCGTGCGGGTTATACGGGCTATACGGGTCATGCGGCTTGCGCGAGGTGCGGCTCGCGGGCTCCACTTTTCAACCTCAAGCGTGCTTGAGGTCAAGCGTCCGCCTGGGCGGCTCTTGGGTGCGGCGTTCTGTGAGTACGACGGTTCGAGGGAGCCGGAATGTGACGTCAATGGGGAGGTGAATTGCGTCTGCGCAGGTCAGGGGGGTTGTCAGTGGCGGGGTGCAGGATG
>NZ_JBXVPZ010000983.1:0-933 GCF_057961495.1 Streptomyces sp. P5F9
CCCACCACCCGCCCGTCCCACCACACCGTCGGCCCCACGTTGCCGCTCCCGTCGAACAGGGCGGGGCGCAGTTCCGGTGCCAGGTACCAGTCCCGTTGCTGCCACCCCATCGCCGTCGGATCGAGCGCCGGCAACAGGGCCGCCCACGGTTCGGCGGGACCGGCCGGCGGGGCGAGGTCGCCCGCGGCGACGTACCCCGCCCCCTCGTCCAGGGACACCGTTTCCGCGCCGATCGCCGCGAGCGCCCGGCGGACGTCCGTCACCCGCCAGCCCGTCCACCACTTCAGGTCGGCCTCGGTGGCGGGGCCGCACGTGGCGAGCCAGCGGCCGAGGAGCGCGGCCTGTGCCTCGGCGACGTCCAGCTCGGGGTGTTCCGGCGCCACCGCCCAGCGGAACTGGCTCGACGTCCAGCCGCCGAGCGGTCTCCCCCGTACGACCTTGCCCTCCACGCCCAGCACCTTCAGCAGCCGGGTCGAGACGGTGTGCACGCCCTCGTAGTTCTTCCCGGCCGCGTACACGAACTGTTCCCTCAACCTCGGTTCGTCCACGGCGAGTTCGGCCGCCGTCGCCTGCCCGCGGAGCGCCAGCGCGGCCAGCAGCGAGTCCTCGACCTCCTTCAGCCAGACCGCGTCCGGCGCCCCGGCCTGCGCCATGTGCTTGAGCAGGGAGGCCCGTTCACGCGCGGCGACGGCGAGTCCCGTCGAGGCGTGGACGACGGCGGTCAGCTCGGCGGGGAACACGAACACCGTGTGCCGCATGCCGTGCATACGGAGCAGGGTGCGGTCCTCGTACAGGGCGCGGGCAGTCTCCGGGACGGTGGTGGAGGGGTCGGCGAGGCGTGCGCCCACGGCGAGGTACACCGTCGCGGGGTCCGTGCCGTGCAGGGCGACGAGGGAGTCGGCGACGGCCTCGGGGGTGGCGGCGCGGGTGCTG
>NZ_JBXVPZ010000984.1:0-926 GCF_057961495.1 Streptomyces sp. P5F9
CCGCCCGGCCGAACTCCTCCCCTACGACAACAACGGCCCCGCCCTCGGCCTGCTCCCCGGCGCCCGCTGGCCCCGGATGCAGGTCGAACTGGGCGCCGAGTGGAGCCTGATGCTCTACACCGACGGCCTGATCGAGGGCCGGGTCGGCGAGGGCCGCCGCGAACGGCTCGGCCAGGACGGCATGGTGGCCATGGTCCGCCGCCAGCTCGCCGAGGGTCTGCGGGGCGAGGAACTGCTCCGGGCGGCGGTCAACGAGGTCCGCGACCTCAACGGCGGCGAGCTGACGGACGACGTGGCGGTGCTGATGCTGGACCGGACGCCGTGACTGCGTGACTCCGCGGCTCCGTGGCGAACGGTCGGTGCGGTGATCGCCGTACGGCTTCAGCGGCCGCCGTTGTACGGGCCGTAGGGGCCGTCGCTGCTGGAGCCGCCTCTGCGGCTGCGGCCGGCGCCGGGGAGGCCGCGGAGGGCCGGGCGTACGTCGACCATGTACACGATGGTCGCGACGAGGCCGATGATCGGCAGGAACGACAGGATGTTGAAGATCAGGTTCACCACGAAGGCGAGCCCCAGGATGATCAGCCAGAACGGCTTGGTCTTCTTGTCCGCGGCGCGATAGGCGTCCTCGCGACGCGTGGCGGCGTCGACGAGCGCGAAGCCGCTGAAAACGATCAGGGCGGTACTCAACAGCCACATGAACCCTGTGAAGCCCTGCATCAGCACTACGTCCACCACCCGACTCGACTCGTCCGTACGCGGTCACCGTACCCGCAACCGGATGCCCGCTACCCGAAGAACGGGCCGGGCACTCGTGGAGTGCCCGACCCGTTACTGATCACCCGTACGTGTTACTTGGCGGGCGGAGTCGTCTTCTTGGCGGTGGTCTTGCGGGCCGGGGCCTTCTTCGCGGCGGCCTTCTTCGCCGG
>NZ_JBXVPZ010000985.1:0-925 GCF_057961495.1 Streptomyces sp. P5F9
GAGGAGGGCGAGGGGGGCCAGGAAGGTCATCTTGGCCCAGAGTGCGGCCGTTTCGTCGGGCAGAACCTGGGTCTTGGGGCCGGCCGCGCGCAGGGCTGCCGCGAGGGTGTCCAGGCGGTCGCGGGGGACCATGTCGCCCGTCAGGTCGATCTCCGCGAACGGGCTGCCGTGGTCAATCACCCCTGGGGCAGTGCGAGTTGACTCGACCCGGATGATCGCGGGGGCGACCTGGGTGGGGGTGTGGCGGGCGCGTAGGTGCGTTGGGTGTTCTACGCCGTTCAGGAACGGGACGAGGAGGGCGTCGCCCAGGGTCTTCGCCGGGACTCGGGTGAGGGCCGCGTCCAGAGTTGTTGCCTTGACCGTGATCAGGCAGGCGTCTACCGGTTCGCGTAGTTCCGTGGCCGCGTCCACCGGGGCCGTGAAGTCGCCGAAGTGGGTGCTGTGGACCCGGATTCCGTTCGTACGGAGGGTGTCGGCGGTTTCTTCTCCGGCCAGGCAGATCACCCGGTGGCCGGCGCGGGACAGTAGCGCCGCGAGCAGGCCGCCTACGCCGCCGGGGCCCAGTACCGCCACGGTGAGTTCGTTGTTCGCCATGTTGTCGCGTCCTCTCGTCGGTCGGCCCCGTGAACGGTGGCCGCCTCGGAAGGGATCATCGCAGGTGTGTTCGGGAGAGGGGCGGCGGTATCGCTTCCGACGCGCGAGACTGGATGTATGTGCCGCAGTATCAAGACGCTTCGACCGCCCGCCCTGCCCGACGAGGCCACGGAGGAGGAGGTTCGTGCCGCCGCGTTGCAGTTCGTGCGCAAGGTCTCCGGGTTCCGGGCACCTGCCGCGCACAATCGCGAGGTCTTCGACCACGCGGTGGATGTGATCGCCGAGGCCACGGCCGAGTTGCTTGCGGGGCTTGAGGTGAGGGGGGCGGGCG
>NZ_JBXVPZ010000986.1:0-917 GCF_057961495.1 Streptomyces sp. P5F9
CCGCCCGCAATGCCCCCGCCTCGGCGAGATCCCCCTCCACCGTCGCCGTCGCATGCGCGTTCACATGGACGACGTCCGCGACATGCCCGCCCGCGTCCCGTACCGCCCGCCGCACGGCGAGTGCGACCCCGGCGCCGGACGGGTCCGGGGCCGCCATGTGATGCGCGTCGGCGGACAGCCCCCACCCGGCTGCCTCGCAGTAGATCCGCGCTCCACGCGCGCGTGCGTGTTCCTCGGCCTCCAGGACGAGCACCCCCGCGCCCTCCCCGTTCACGAAACCGTCCCGGTCCCTGCCGAACGGCAGTGACGGCGACGAACCGTCCGCCAGCCCTCGCGTGGACAACGCCCGCATCGCCGCGAACGACGCCATGATCGCCGGCGTCACGACCGCCTCGGCCCCGCCCGCGAGGGCGATGTCGACGCGGCCGTACCGTATGCGGTCGATGGCCGCCCCGATCGCCTCCGTGCCGGAGGCACACGCCGCGGTGACCGTGCGGGCCTCGCCGGTGATGTGCAGGTCGAGGGAGACCTGGGACGCGGCCTGAGAGGGGACGGTCATGGGGGTGGTGAGCGGTGAGACGCCGCGCGGCCCCTTGTCCCGCAGCTTGCGGTCGCCGCCGACGAGCACGGACGCGTCGCCGAGGATCGCTCCGAGACTGACCCCGACCCGTTCGGGATCGAGCCCACTCTCCCGCGTGCCGCCCGCCACGAACCCGGCGTCGTCCCACGCCTCCCGCGCGGCCAGCACCGCGAACTGCGCGGCCCGGTTCATCCGCCGCGCCGCCTGCCGCGGCAGCAGCTCCGCCGGATCGACGGGCACGGTCCCGGCCACCCGCACGGGCAGCTCCGCGAACTCCTCGCCGTCCAGTTCCCGTATCCCGTGCCGCCCGTCGAGCAGCCCCCGCCACAACTCGTCG
>NZ_JBXVPZ010000987.1:0-914 GCF_057961495.1 Streptomyces sp. P5F9
CGTGCGACCCCACCCAGGCCCACGCCAGGGCGGTTCGGCAATACCACCGCCTCTCCCTGGTTTGCAGGGCCCCATTGCCGAGGAGGGCGGTCCACACCACCCCCGGCCCTCCCACGAGCCGTTGACGCTGACCGTCGACCGCAGCCCTGTACAGCAGCCCAGCAAGTCCCACGTAGAGGCCTCCTGACGGCCCGTCTAAAAGTCTGGCACGAGGCGGTCGAGTCCCTCTTCTCAGCGCACCTCGCGTTCGTCGCACCGCAAGTTGTCTCCACCGCCATACCACCATCCGGTTGGAAGAGCGCACCGGCTCTCCCTGCGCGTCGTTGCACGGCGTGTAGGGGAATCGATTCGAGAAGAAGATTGCAACGATGGGCCGTTCGAAACCGGGCAGGCCTCGGCCTGCACGTCCAGGTCGACATGCACAGCGGGTCGTGCCGGAGCTCCTGCCTGAATGGAACGCCTTCGTTGCCGCCTATCCCGCCATCGCTGATGCGGTGCGGGCTGCGGCACTCGGCGGGCAGCGGGTTGAAGTCTTCAGCCGTGAGCATGACGCAATGTGCCAGCATATCTTGATCATGGATGACCAGCCCGGTCAGCTGCGGCGGCAGATACGAGCGGGCAGCCGGACGCTTCGGCCCATCTGCGGGCACTGGGGCAAGCCGCTCGTCATCACCTCGGGCACGCTGGCCATGCCCGCCGGCCGGGAGACCTCCGAGTAGGACGAGCCAGACACGGCGGGGCTCGCCGCCTTCCGCATCGCGGGCGAGCCTGCTTGGAGTTCGCCGCCCGGGGTACGCGCGAGCGTGGTCCGGCTCGCTCCTACCGTCCACGGCCCTGAAGGACTTTGTTGGCGGATTCGGCGACCGCCTTTGCTGATCTTGTTTGGTCGGGCAGTCTGGTGGGGTTCGGTTTCG
>NZ_JBXVPZ010000988.1:0-911 GCF_057961495.1 Streptomyces sp. P5F9
CTCTCCTGCGGGGCGCTGGTGTGGGACCCGTACACCCTATTCGTAGGGAAGTCCTTTTTGTTCATGTGCGCGGGTGGGTTGGACGGATCGGGGGGAAACGATTACTCGGCCAGCTCCTCCAGCAGCCGGGCCGTGGAGAGTCCTGTCCGCAGGTACTCGACGAACAGTTCGTTGTGGAGGGCCCACGGGGATCGGCGGGAGCGGATCAGCTGTATCGCCTCGTCGGTGGAGTACCCGCGGCGGACCAGCGCGTGGGCGACGACCAAACCTGACCTGTTGTACCCGTGGTAGCAGCGGACGAGGACCTTCCGCCCCTCGTCCAGCGCGTCGCAGGCGGCGACGGCCAGCCGCATCACGCCGGCCAGCTGCGTCCCGTCGAGCGGCCCGTCCGGAATCGGCCACACATGGTGCTCGATGCCGGTGTCGGGCCCGTGCCCGGGCAGCCGTAGCAGCGTCTGCACGAGATCGAACTCGTCGCGCACCACCGCGAACTCCAGTTGCCCCGAACGCCCCCTGAACTCGTGTCCGCCCATCCACAGACCGGGCGTGATCTCGCTCCACGGACTGTCCGGAGCGGGTACGTCGGGTTGCTTCCTGCGCGTCCGCAACGGCGCCTCCCCAAGCCCCAGCGACTGACCCAAAGGTAACCGGGTTCTTGCCCCTTGAGCACCCCGCCTGTTCCCATGGTCGAGGGGTGATGGTGCATGAGCGGACTGCGCGTCATACCGACCTGGCGCCATGGTCAGGAACGGCTGTACGTCTGTCACACCGACGGAAGGAACGTCGCCTGGTACGACAGGGAGGCGGCCCGGATCAACCTGCTGAGCGAGGACCGCAGGGAGGACGTCCTGCACGCCCTCGGCCCCTTCCTCACCGGCCCGGTCACGGTGGGCCCGCCCCCGGTGCCGACC
>NZ_JBXVPZ010000989.1:0-909 GCF_057961495.1 Streptomyces sp. P5F9
GGCCGGGAGCACGAAACCGGAGGCGGACCTGCTCGTGGTGGGGCCGGCTCCGGTACGCGGGGCCGGGAGGGCGCGGGCCACTTCGGGGGCCTCGGTCAGGAGACCACCGGTCTCTTCAGGGGCCGGGGACACCAGGACGCCGGCGACCTCCCGGACTCCGCGGAGACCGGGGAATCCAGTGGCTTCGTGGATTCCCGCGGGCTCGGGGATTCCAGTGGCTTCGGGGACTTCGGTACGGGGGTCGAATGGGTGTGAGCGGCGGGTCTCGTCCCGGCCAGGTGCTCAGTCTCGACACGCTTGTCCGTCTGGGGCGTGCGCTGCACGGGCCGGGTGGTACGCCCCGGCGACTGGCCGTCCCGGAGGGCATGACGGCGCCGCTCGGCTGCGACGCCGTGGCGGTGCCCGCGCGTTTCGGGCCGCTGGTTCTGCCCCGCCTGCCGCGTGTCGGCTGTGTCTACGCCGATGAGGCGCACTGGTGGTGGATCGTTCCGTCCGACTCTGATTACGCGCTGGACTGGCCTGCGCCGGCGCGCTACACCACCGGGGCGCTGGTGCCGGACTCGCCTCGCGCGCCCGGTCTCATCCACAAGCCTGACGGCAAGCTGCCGTATACGCCGCCGATTCCGTTGTACCTGGCGGTGTGCCGGGTTACGGGGACGACTCCTTCTTGGTCGCGGCCCATTAGCGCGTAGCGCTCCGCGGGTTGAGCGGTTTTGTCTGCGGGTTCGGTGGGGGTTTCCCTGCGGGTTCGCTGGAGATTTATCTGCGGGTTCGGTGGGGGCTGGTCGCGCAGTTCCTCGCGCCCCTTTTGGGCGCGCTGCGCCCGGCCTCCCACTCGGCGCCGCCCCTTCGCCGTCCCGGCGTACGCCCGCGCGTCCTCGCCCCTCTCTCCCGCGCTCTCCCCCACAC
>NZ_JBXVPZ010000990.1:0-907 GCF_057961495.1 Streptomyces sp. P5F9
GGAGTGTTGCGGGAGCTTGGTGTGGGCTGTGGGGCGGGTCGGAGCGGGGGCTCTGTCTGTGAAGTGACCGTGTGTCAGGTTGTGACGGGGTGTGTCCGGTTGTTTCAGGCGTGGGTCGCCGGGAGTCGGTACATGCCGTCGGGCAGGGGTTCGACGAGGCCGTCGGACACCAGGCCGTCCAGTGCCCTCGCTCGCTGTACCGGCTCGTGCCACACGCGGTCGAGAACGGACTGCGGGACGGGGGTGTGCGCTTCGCGGAGTACGGCCAGGAGCTTGCCGCGGACCTGGCGGTCCGTGCCCGCGTACGTCTGGCCTCTGCGGGCCGGGCCCTCGTGCTCCGGCTTGCCCGCGAGGTTCCACGCGCACTGGGCGGAGATCGGGCAGCGGTGGCACGTCTCGTTCTTCGCGGTGCAGACGAGTGCGCCCAGTTCCATGGACGCTGCGGCCCAACGGGCCGCGGTCTCGTCGTCCTGGGGGAGGAGGGCTCGCGCCAGCTTGCGCTCGGCCGCGGTGGTGGCGTTCGGGGGGTACTGGGTGCCGGTGACCGCGCGCGCGAAGACCCGGCGGACGTTGGTGTCCAGGACGGCGTGGCGCTGGCCGTAGGCGAAGGAGGCGACTGCGGCTGCCGTGTACTCGCCGATGCCGGGGAGCGCGAGCAGCTGGGCGTGGTCGGTGGGGACGTCGCCGCCGTGGCGTTCCGTTATGGCGGTGGCGGCGCCGTGGAGGCGCAGCGCGCGGCGGGGGTAGCCGAGGCGGCCCCAGGCGCGGACGGCTTCGCCGGGAGCGTCCTGGGCGAGGTCGGCGGGGCGGGGCCAGCGGGCGAGCCACTGTTCGTAGACCGGGAGGACGCGGTTGACCGGGGTCTGCTGGAGCATGAACTCGCTGACCATCACGCCCCAGGGGCCGG
>NZ_JBXVPZ010000991.1:0-906 GCF_057961495.1 Streptomyces sp. P5F9
CCCGCAACGCAGCCTCCGGATCCACCCCGTCCGCCTCCGCCCGCACAGCCAGCGCCAGCAGCTCGTACCCGATGCCGTCGTCCCCCGTAGGCAACGGCACCTCAAGTCCCGCCGTCCGCACGCGTGATGCCAGCTTCGATGCGAGGGCGAGGCCGGGCTGGCCCATGGGGATGCCCTCGGTGATGGAGGTGCGGCGCTTCTCCTCGGCCTTGGTGCGGAGCCAATGTGCCTTGACCTCCTCGGGAGTTGACGCCGTCTCGTTGCCGAAGACGTGGGGGTGACGGTGGATCAGCTTGGTGATGATGCCGGCGGCCACGTCGTCGATGGAGAAGGGGGTGTCGGGGTCCTCCTCGGCGATGCGGGCGTGGAAGACGACCTGGAGGAGGACGTCGCCGAGTTCCTCGCGCAGTTCGTCGCGGTCGCCCTCCTCGATCGCCTCGACGAGTTCGTACGCCTCCTCGATGCCGTACTTCGCCAGGCCCTTGTGGGTCTGCTGGGAGGACCACGGGCACTCGGCACGGATGCGGTCCATGACGTGGACGAGGTCGAGGAGGCGGGCGCCGGGCAGGTCGTAGGAGGCGGGGAGCAGTTCCAGGTCCGGCATCTGGACGCGGCCCGAGCCTGCCAGGCGGGCCAGGCCGTCGGTCAGGGCCGGTTCGCCCTCTCCCGTGGCCACGACCACCACCGTGGAGCCGTCCGCGCAGGCCGCGACCAGTTCCTCTGCGGTCGGGGACGCCTCGTCAACCCGTATCCCGGCTTCGCGGAGATACGGCAGCTGCGGATGCGCGCCGTCCGCGCACAGCACCCGGTCGGCGTCGCGCAGCGCCTGCCAGGCGGGCCAGGACAGCAGGCCGGGAGCGACGCGGTGGCTGGTGGTGAGCAGGACGATGCGGCCGGGGGTGGGAG
>NZ_JBXVPZ010000992.1:0-906 GCF_057961495.1 Streptomyces sp. P5F9
CGGGTGGGGGTGGCCGTCCCTGGGGGCTGCGCCCCCAGACCCCCATCGGCCCTGAAGGGGCCTCGTCCTCAAACGCCGGACGGGCTGGATTTTGCGGGCCTGAGTTTCAAGTCGCGGCCGACGGGCTGAGTAATGCCGGCCTGTGTTTCGAGGCGCGGGCGACGGGCTGGATGGTGCCGGCCTGTGTTTCGAGTTGCGGGTGACGGGCTGGATGGTGCCGGCCGGGATGGGACGGCCCCGGTAGGGGCCGGGTGATGGTGGCCCAGGCGGAAACGGTGCGTACCGTGCGTCGTATGACCTCTGCCCGTGTCGCCACCTCCGCCGATCTCGACGCCATCGTCGCCACCTTCACCAGCGCCTTCTTCCACGACCCGGTCTGGGGGCCCGTCTTCCCCGACGAGCGGCGGCGGGCCGGGCAGGCGGCCGTGATGTGGCGTGTCTATGCCGCCTCCGCGCTGCGCTATCCCTGGACGCTGGTGACTCCGGGCGTGGAGGCCGCGGCGGTCTTCATTCCGCCGGGGGGTGTCGAGTTGACCGAGGAGGAGGTTGCCGGGCTGGAGGGGCGGCTGGCCGCGGTCACCGATGCCGGGACGGCCCGGGCGATCATGGTGGTGGGGGAGCAGTTCGAGGCGGCGCATCCCGCCGAGCCGTCCTTCTATCTCACCGTCCTGGGTACGCACGCCGACCACCGGGGCAAGGGCCTGGGGATGGGTCTGGTGGCTGAGGGGCTCACGCGTGTCGACGCGCTCGGCGCTCCCGTCTACCTGGAGTCGACCAACCCGGCCAACAACAAGCGCTACGAGAGCGTCGGGTTCGTCCCTCGCGACGAGATCGTCACCGCCGGCGGCCAGGTGGTCACGACGATGTGGCGTCCGGCCGCCCGCTGAGCCCCGTCCCGTCCCCTGT
>NZ_JBXVPZ010000993.1:0-903 GCF_057961495.1 Streptomyces sp. P5F9
GGCGTGGGGAGTTGGCGGGTGGTGTTGGTCCAGGGTCTCGCCCCGCTGCCCCGCTTCCGGGATCTCCACGCCACGCCGACGGTCGCCTGCCCGGCGGCGATGGCGGTGGCGAGATGGGTGACGGTCGCGCATGAACCACCGCCCCCGTACCCCACCTTGCTGAAGAAGGTCAGGTCCCCGAAGCCGGCCGCCTTCGCCAGCTCGACCTCGTCCGTCTCCTCCATCGTGTACGAGGCGAGGGCGTCGACCTCGCTCGGGGCGATGCCCGCGTCGTCGAGGGCGGCGAGTACGGCGCGACACGCCAAGGTCCGCTCGTCCTCGGGGAGTTGCCTGGCGAAGGAGGTCTGTCCGATGCCGACGATCGCGGTCGCGTCCTTCAGTCCGGCCATGCGCTGTCCGGCCATGCTCTGTGCACCTCCGCGTGACACCGGGGCTGCTGACAGGGCGTCAGGCTACAGCTAATCTGACGGGTAGTCAGCTAGTGGGTGTGGGGAGGCCGTTCATGCGCGGAGACGTGGAGTGGGACACCGTCCCGGGCCTGGTGCGCTCGGCCGCGGAACGCTACGCGGACGCCGAGGCGGTGGTGGAGGGCCGGACGCGGATCTCGTACGCCGAGCTGGGCGCGCGGGTGGAGCGGGCGGCGGCCGCCTGTATCGCGAGTGGCGTGGAGGTCGGCGACCGGGTGGGCATCTGGGCGCCCAACTCGACGGACTGGATCGTCTCGGCGCTGGGCGCGGTGTCGGCGGGCGCGGTGCTCGTGCCGCTGAACACGCGCTTCAAGGGGAGCGAGGCCGCGTATGTGCTGCGCGGCAGCGGGGCGCGGTTGCTGTTCGTGACCGGGACGTTCCTGGGGACGTCGTACGTGGCGTCGCTGCGGCGCGCGGCGGGGGAGGGGCCTGGGGA
>NZ_JBXVPZ010000994.1:0-737 GCF_057961495.1 Streptomyces sp. P5F9
CGGAATCGGGCAGGGCGCGCAACAGGCCGTGGAGTTCGGCCAGTTGGGGCCGAGCCATCGCGTCCTTGTCCAGGCAGCGTTCCGCGATGCTCCGCAGCGGTTCGGACACTCCGTCCAACCGGGGCTGCTCATGCATGACTTGATAGCCCGTCAGGTACGGACTGGCGCCGTCGAAGGGGCGGTTGCCGGTGGCCGCGTAGACGAGGAGTGAGCCGAGGGAGAAGATGTCGGAGGCGGCCGTGACGTCCCGGGGAGCGGCGAACTGCTCGGGCGACATGAAGGGCGGGGTGCCGATCAGCCGACCGGTCATCGTGAGGGTCTGGTTGTCGGCGGCGCGGGAGATGCCGAAGTCGATGACGCGGGGGCCGTCCTCGGCGAGCAGGACGTTGCTCGGCTTCAAGTCCCGGTGGACCACGCCCGCCTGGTGGATGTCCCGCAGCGCCTCGACCAGCCCCAGCGCGAGTGTGCGCAGGGCCCGGCCGCTCAACGGGCCGTCCTTCTCGATGGCTTCGGCGAGGGTGCGGCCGGGCACGTAGAGCGTGGCCATCCAGGGGAGTTCGGCGTCCGGGTCGGCGTCCACGACCGGGGCGGTGAACGCTCCGCTCACCCGGCGGGCGGCGGCGATCTCCTGCCGGAACCGCGCGCGGAACTCCTCGTCCAGCGCGTACTGCGCGTGCACGACCTTGACGGCGACCTGTCGTCCCGACGCCGAGCGCCCGAGATACACGACGCCCATC
>NZ_JBXVPZ010000995.1:0-881 GCF_057961495.1 Streptomyces sp. P5F9
GGCGGCGGCCACGTAGCTGAACTTCTCGTCCTCGTACGGCAGGGAGCCGCCCTTGACCTGGCGGTGCAGGGAGGAACGGCTGACCCGCGCCGAGAAGTGGCACCAGTCCTCGCCGGGGGTGATCGGGCAGGCGGCGCTGTGCGGGCAGGGGGCGGCGATGTGGAAACCGGCGGCGATCAGTCTGTCCCGGGCCTCGATGACGCGGGCGTAACCGGCGGGGGTGCCTGCCTCGACGATCACGACAGCTTGGGCCGCGGATGCGGCGGCGTCGACGAGGGCGGCTCGGTCGGGGGCGGTGAGTTCGTTGAGGACGTAGGAGACGGTGACGAGGTCGGTGGGGTCGAGGGTGAGCGCGGATCCGATCCGTGCGCGCCGCCAACTGACCTTGCTCAGCGCCGGGTTGGCGGCGGCGATCTCTCTCCCCAGGGCGAGCGCGGGCTCGGCCCAGTCGAGGACGGTCACCGGGCGATCACCGTCCCAGGTTGCGGCGACGGCCCAGGTGGCGGCACCGGTCCCGCCGCCTACATCCACGTGTCCCTGCGGGGCCCAGTCGGGTACGGCGTCCGCGAAGGCGTCCAGCGCGGAACGTACGGCTTCGAAAGTCGCCGGCATCCGGTACGCCGCGTAGGCCGCCACGTCCGCACGGTCCCGCAGGATCGGGGCGTCGGTCGGGGTGGCCCCCCGGTAACTGGCGATCAGCCGCTCCACAGCGCCGGCGGCCTGCCTGGGCGGAAGCCCGTCGAGCAGGCGGGCCAGAGCGGTACGGAGGGTTTCGGCGGGAGCCACGGGGTCGTTCACCCGCCGATTCTAAGTGGCCCGGGGTTGCAGCCGAGGTCCCTGGGGGCTCCGCCCCCAGACCCCCGAGGCCTATGCCCACCCAC
>NZ_JBXVPZ010000996.1:0-875 GCF_057961495.1 Streptomyces sp. P5F9
CCGCCGCCTCGGGCACCTCGATCCGCCGCACCGCCGGGAACAGCACATCCGGCAACGCCACGTTGTCCTTCTCCGGCTGCTGCCACCCGGCGTTGGGCCCGTACCGCTCCACATCCCCGTAGTCGATGTGCGGCTGTGTCTGGAATCCGCGCCATTTCCCGCCCGCCACAACCGAGTTGAAGCGCTCGGCCAACGCGAAGTCCCGCGCCAACCCCGCCTCCGCCTCCTCCGCGAGGTCGTTCGTCGCGGCCCGGCCCTGCGCCGCGTACAGCAGGTTCGTGAACTCGGCCGACCGCAGCCCGTACAGGTTGGCGGTGGCCTGCACCTCGTACCCGACGAGTTCGAACCACGCGTCCCGCACCACGGCCGGCAACCGCCGCCCGATCCGCTCGGCCCGTCGCCCCAGTTCCCGCCACTCCTCCGTCACCCGCTCCAACTCCCGGTGCCCGAAGGAGAATGGCGTCTGCCGATCGTCGTAGACCACCTGGCCGTCGACGAGAGTGATCCGCCGGTTCAGCGACTCCGGCTTGCGGCGGGCCTGCAACTGGCCGTACGCGGCCAGCACCGAGGCAATCTCGTCGGCCTGCCCTGCCCCGAAGTTCTGGCGCGCGTACCGCAGTTCCCACTCGCCCAGCCGCGAGGCATCCCAACCCTCCGGATTCCAGGCGTAGTTGAGAAAGAACTCGGTCGGCAGCTCGTTCCCCTTCAGGTCGCCCACATTCGCGACCCACAAACCGCGATTCCCGTACGCGTACGCCGCGTGCAACTGCTCCCACACGTTCCGCAGGTTCGCCGTGTCCACCCACTTGTAGTTCCGCCCGGCGCCCACGTAGTCGAAGTGGTAGTACAGGCCATAGCCCCCGGCCCGCTTACCG
>NZ_JBXVPZ010000997.1:0-854 GCF_057961495.1 Streptomyces sp. P5F9
ATGCTCACCCGCCGCTACATGTACGAGTACGGCGCGACCCGGGATCACCTGTTCAACGTCGCCCTCGCCTGCCGGAACAGGGCCAACCAGAATCCGGCGGCCATCATGTACGACCGCCCCCTCACCCGCGAGATGTACATGACCTCCCGCTGGATCAGCGAACCCCTCTGCCTCTTCGACAACTGCCTAGAGACAGACGGGGCGTTGGCCTGTGTGGTCGTCTCCCGCGAGCGCGCCCGCGACTGCCGGCGCACCCCCGTGTACGTCCACTCAGCCGCCCAGGGCCTCCCCGCCCAGCACCACGGCATGGTCAACTACTGGAACGACGACCCCCTCACCGGCCCCGCCTGGGCCGCCGCCCGACACCTGTGGAAACACGCCGACTTCACCCCGCAGGACGTCGATGTCGCCCAGATCTACGACGCGTTCACCGCCCTCGTCCCGCTCTCCCTGGAGGGCTACGGCTTCTGCGGACGAGGGGAAGGCGGCGCCTTCACAGAGGGGGGCGCTCTGGAGATCGGCGGCCGACTGCCCCTGAACACCAGCGGCGGCGGGCTCTCCGAGGCATACGTCCACGGCTTCAACCTGATCAACGAAGGTGTACGGCAGTTGCGCGGCACCAGCACCGCCCAGGTCCCGGACGCCGCCACCTGCCTGGTGACGGCGGGCGAGGGCGTCCCCACCTCCGCCCTGCTGCTCACGAAGTGAAACGAGGAGTCGACCGCCATGCTCACTCCGCTCACCGACGCCGACGGCGCCCCCTTCTGGCAGTACGCCCGCGACGGCGAACTCCGCGTCCAGACC
Organism: Streptomyces sp. P5F9; assembly: GCF_057961495.1. NCBI lineage: Bacteria > Bacillati > Actinomycetota > Actinomycetes > Kitasatosporales > Streptomycetaceae > Streptomyces > Streptomyces sp. P5F9. The sequence continues at coordinate 805 of NZ_JBXVPZ010000997.1, forward strand.
TGCTCCGACTGCGACGAACCCCGCTTCCCGCCCCGCCCCTGCTGCCCCCA
>NZ_JBXVPZ010000998.1:0-846 GCF_057961495.1 Streptomyces sp. P5F9
GATCCCCCCGCCGCCGAGCCCGCCCCAACTCCGGCTCCAGCCACTCGTCCACGCGCGCGTGGAGCGCATCGTCGGACACATCGGGCCAAGGCTCCCCGAGATTCACATGCAGGAATGCCAGCCGCTGCCGCAGCACTTGAGCATCGGCGGACCACCGCAACAGCCCGAACCCCTCCTGCCGCAACCCCTCAACCAGCGCATCCCGTACGGCGACGGGGTCGGCGTCCCTCAGCGGCCGCACCGCCAACTCGACGGCCCCGAGCCGCTCGACGCGCCGGGCCACGACGTCTCCGTCGGCCCAGTGGACCTCGTCCACCTCGCTGAGCAGCGCCCCGGCCGCGAACCGGGCGATGTCCTCGTCGACAACGGCCCCGAGCTGCACGCGTGCGTGCCCCTTGCCGATCGGCCGGTCCGCCACGGCGACGGCGATCCAGGGCGCGCCGCGGAGGGCACTGGCGTCTCCGACCTCGGCACGGGTGCCGGAGACGAGGAGGTAGGAACCGCCGTCGGCTTTGGCAACACGTTCGGGGTAGGCGAGGGCGGCGACGAGTCCGACGAGGGCGTCTTCGTTGTTTGTGACGTTCACCTGTATCGGAACGGAGTCACGGGTCGGTTGGTGGGAAATCTCCCCTCCCACGGCCCGCAGCCGCCGAACCTCCGCACGCCACCGCCCGGCATAGGCGTCCCCTCCACGCCGAGCACTCCGCAAAGCCCCGGCAAGATCATCCCCGTAAGCCCGCGGCGCCTCCTCACTGAGCAGCGCGACAACCTCGGCGCCGGCTGGACCCGAGTCCAACAAGGCCCGCCCCAGCCGGGGATGCAGCCCCAGCCGAGCCAACTGCACAC
>NZ_JBXVPZ010000999.1:0-828 GCF_057961495.1 Streptomyces sp. P5F9
GGCAGGGGCAGAAGGGGGCTCGTGCGCGGCGGCCGCGGCCCGTCGTCAACCGGGACAACGCCGGCTTCTGGGAGGGCGTGGAGCGCCATCAACTCCTCATCCAGCGCTGCACGAACTGTGGGACGCTGCGCCACCCCTGGCTGCCGGGCTGCAACGCCTGCGGGGGCCTGGACTGGGACACGGTGGAGGCGAGCGGGGAGGGGACGGTCTATTCGTACGTGGTGATGCACCACCCGCCTTTCCCTGCCTTCACGCAATCCGATCATGCCGCTGACGCGGCGGGTCCGTACGCGGTCGGGTTGATCGAACTCGCCGAGGGCGTGCGGATCGTGAGCAACGTGGTGGGAGTGCCGTACGACAAGGTGCGTATCGGGCTGCCGGTACGGCTGGAATTCCGGCGGTACGACGAACCTCAGGGACTTGGCGACGAGGACGGGCCGCTGGTGCTCCCTGTCTTCCGGGTCCAGGAAGGCCGAGAGGGCGAGGTGGGCTGACATGGACTTCACGCCCACGGAGGAGCAGGCGGCAGCCCGTGATCTGGCCGCCCGGATCTTCGGCGACCTCGCCACACCCGAGCGGCTCACGGCGGCCGGGACGGACAGCGATCCCGAGCTGTGGAAGGCCCTGTGCGCGGCCGGACTGGTCGGCGCCGTCGAGGAGTTGGGCCTGCTCGGCCTCGTGCTCCTCCTGGAGGAACAGGGTCGGACGACGGCCCAGGTGCCCTTCGCGTCGACCTGCGTGTACGGGCTGCTGGCGGTGGCTGCGCATGGCTCCCCTGAGCAGCGGGAGCGGTTGTTGCCGGGGATCGGGGACGGGTCGGTGGTGGTG
>NZ_JBXVPZ010001000.1:0-827 GCF_057961495.1 Streptomyces sp. P5F9
GGGGCGGGGACGGTCTCGTACTCGCTGACCGAGAGGACGCCGCCGAGGCCCAGTTGGCGGTTGCGCACGTACGACGCCGGCAGCGGCGCCTGGCCCTGGACGGGCGCCGGGGTGAGACCGGTCACCGAGCGCATCCACCGTTCGTCACGGTCGAGTTGGCCCTGGGTCATGAGGAACTGGAGCCCGTCGGGGACGTCCACCGCGAAGATGACGGGGTCGATCGTGCCGGCGTCCAGGATCCCGTTGCCCAGCGTGCGGGAGCCGGCCCGGACCGTGACCACATAGGTGACGTCGGCGACCACCCGGTGCAGGTCGCCGCTCTCGGTGGGGGTGCGGTTGACGCCCGTGCCTGCGGTGAGCGTGTCGGAGGTGTCGGTGCGGGACACCTTGTTGAGCCGTACCGCCGGGCTGAGCTGGTTCTTGTTCGGCTCGGCGGCGCCCTGTTCCACCGGTGTGGTCGAGTTCTGGGTGGCCGATCCGGTGCCGCCGAACTGGTTCGACTTTCCCAGGGACTTGAGCTGCTGGGCGCTGTCGGTGGCCGAGACGCCGGTCTCCAGGTACTGCCGGGTGGTGTCGAGCAGGCGGGGCCGGTGCGCGATGGCCTGGATCTCCAGCGAGTACTGACCGTCCGCGAGGGTTCCCGGCAGGCTCAGGCCCTCAACTACGTAGGAATTCTTGAACAGTTCGTGGCCATGCGCGACGAGACTGCCCGGCGTGATCGCCGCGTGCCGGGTCTCGGCGGCACGCGTCCTGCTGTCCAACAGCCCGTGCCCGGCGAGCGGGAAGAAGCTCGCGCGCTGCGGCGCGGCGGGGGCGGGCGCGGGTGC
>NZ_JBXVPZ010001001.1:0-826 GCF_057961495.1 Streptomyces sp. P5F9
CCCCACCTCCGCCGCCCACATCTCCGACAGCCCCGTCTACGAACGCGGCGCGATGGTCCTCCACAAGATCCGCCGGACCGTCGGCGACGCGCGTTTCTACGACATCATCCAGGGCTGGGCAGCCACCCACCGCTACGGCAACGCGGACACCGCGGACTTCACGGCGTACGTGGAGAAGATGGCACCGGGTAAGGACTTCAGCGGGATCTGGAAGGACTGGCTGTACGGGGACGGGAAGCCGGCGCACGCCTGACGGGCCGGCCCGGGCCGCTCAGCGGGTGTCCCCCAGGGAGATCAGCAGGGTGCGCGGCATCCGGGTCAGCTCGTCGCGGTCGGAGTTCTCCAGGGCCGAGAGGATCTGGATCTGGTTCTGCACGTGGCCTTCCACCCCACGGTCGACGAGGTCGCGCCCGGCGTCGGTGAGCGCGATGTGCAGGCTGCGGCGGTCGCCGGGGACGGAGTCGCGGGTGGCGAGGACGTCATCGTGGCGGCCACCCACGGCATCCTGTCCGGGCCCGCCGTGGCGACCGGCCTGGACACAAGGTCGAGGTCCTCTCCGTCGCCCCGCTGATCGCCCACGCGAGCCGGGAGATCTTCGAGAACGACACGGTGACGAGCCTGCTGGACGAGTTGTGGCGGAAGCGAAGCGTCGCCGTCGACCGGGCGGCCCGTGTCACGCCTGCGGACCTTGTCCGTCCAACTCGTCGAGCAGCCGGGCGAGTTCGGTGGGCCACACGGACTCCGTCGCCCCGCGCAGCTCCTCCCGTGTCCACCACCGCCAGGCGCGGATGCCCTCCTCGGCGTGGGCGGCGGCGAGGTGGGGGCC
>NZ_JBXVPZ010001002.1:0-823 GCF_057961495.1 Streptomyces sp. P5F9
CGCTCAAGTCCCCCATGGGACGCCATGGTGCCGCCGGTGGACGGCAGTTGTGGGGGAGTGGCACCGTCCCGCAACCAATCCGTGCCCGTCACGACACCCGTGCCGGCTCCCCAAGTCCCTTGACCCGCCCTTGCCTTGACTCGCCCCTGTCAACGCTGCTTCCCTGAGCCCACACAGCGAATTGGTCTGCACCAATATCGATCCAGGATTGAATCGATTCACCCCCACGGTTCACCCCCCACTTGGAGGACGCTGCATGCGCACCCGATCGAGATCCCGCTCCCTCCTCTCCGCCGCCCTGCTGACCGGAGCCCTCGCGGCCGCCGGTCTCACCGTGGCGGCCCCCGCGTCGGCGGCCTCCGTCCCGAATGCCTGGCCCGCCCACGTCTTCGCGCCGTACTTCGACGCGGGCTCGGGAAACGTTTCCCTCACCGACGTGGCCAACAACTACGGCACCAGGTTCTTCACCGCCGCGTTCGTCGACGGCCCCGGCTGTCAGTGGCAGGTGCCGGGCCAGTCCGCCCTCCAGTCACAGATCGACGGCATCCGCGGCCTGGGCGGCGACGTCTCCGTGTCCTTCGGCGGCTACACCTCCGACACCGCGCTCACCGAGATCGGCGACTCCTGTTCCAGCCCGGAGGCGGCGGCAGCGCAGATCGAGAACGTCATCACCACCTTCAACCTCTCGCACGTCGACTTCGACATCGAGTCGGCCTCACTCACCAACTCCTCCGGCATCGACCGACGCGACAAGGCCCTTGCCCAGGTGCGGAGTTGGGCCGCCAGCAACGGCCGGGCACTGTCGATCTCCGTCACCCTCCCC
>NZ_JBXVPZ010001003.1:0-809 GCF_057961495.1 Streptomyces sp. P5F9
TGGCCCGACGCGTTGCTGGACGAAACCGACGTAGAGGAACTGGGCCGGGCCTGGCTCGGGCTGCTGAACGGCCTCGCCGCGCACACCGCCGACCCCTCGGCCGGCGGCCACACCCCCTCCGACTTCCCGCTGGTTTCCCTGTCTCAGGAGGGTGTGGAGGAGCTGGAGTCGGCGGTGTCCGGTGTGGAGGATGTGTGGCCGCTGTCCCCGCTCCAGGAAGGGCTGTTGTTCCACGCGTCTCTCGACGAGGGCGCTGGGGCGGATGTGTACGCCGGTCAGCGTGCGCTCGCTCTGGACGGGCCTTTGGACGTTGGTCGGCTGCGGGCGTCGTGGGATGTGGTGGTGGGGCGGCATGCGATTTTGCGTGCGGGGTTCCATCGGCTGGCGTCGGGTGAAGCGGTGCAGGTCGTCCCGCAGGAGGTGGAACTCCCTTGGCGGGAGGTCGACTTGAGTGGTCTCACGGAGGCCGAGGCGGAAGCTGAGGCAGCCCGGTTGTCCGGGGACGAGCTGTCCGCTGGGTTCGATCTCGCGAGGGGTCCACTGCTGAGGCTGTTGCTGCTTCGTCTCGGCGAGCGGCGCCACCGGCTGGTGATGACGTCGCATCACAGCGTCGTTGACGGCTGGTCGTTGTCCGTGATGATCGATGAACTCTCGGCGGCGTACGCCGCGGGCGGGGATGCCGGGGCGTTGCCTGCGGTGCGGTCGTACCGGGATTACCTGTCGTGGCTCGGCCGTCAGGATCGGGAGGCTGCGCGGGTTGCGTGGCGGGAGGAGTTGGCGGGGGCGGAGGAGCCGACGCTGGTTGCTCC
>NZ_JBXVPZ010001004.1:0-801 GCF_057961495.1 Streptomyces sp. P5F9
CGACAGCGGCCCCCGAACCGTCCCCGCCCGACGAGCAGCCCGCGCAAGCCAAGGTCAGCAGGCTGATGAGCCCGACGGCCGACTTCACAGAACGCCTCATGCGCATGTACCCGCTCCCGTGCCCGGAGCCGGAGCGAAGAGGCTCGCTCCGGGGCACCATAAATGGCACACCAGCCTGTGACGTCCGGACAGTGAGCCCACAGCCCAGGTATATGAGAGAGCAACACCACGGGCCGACGTAGCTCATCGTGAATGATCGATTACGGTAGGTGCGTGATCGGACTGTGGGTCAGGGCGGCGGGCCATGCCAGGCGTTCGGGCCGCCTCGGTCTGCTGCTGGGTCTCGTCGTACTGGTCGCCGCCCATCTCGCGGGCGTCCTGCACGGGAGCTCTTTCACCGGTGAGCAGCTGAGTGTCGTCTCGGCCCGCTGTCTCGCCCCGGAAGCGCACGACGGCCGTGGGCATGACGTGCGCGCTCCGTTCCCCGGGCCCGAGCACACGGCCCACGGTCACATCGACCATGCCGTGGACCGGCCACGTACCGCCCTCCACGACTCGCTCGCCAGCCCCGATCTCGAAGTTCCGTCGATGCTGCCCTGGATGGCGGACACAGCCGTCGCGCGAACTGCCTGGGCCCGCCCGCCCGATACACCGGCCCCTCACGACGGCCGCTCAATTCTCAGCCTGAACTGCGTTTCACGGCAGTAGGTGTCCCTGCACGCCCCCGGCCCGGCCTCGCAATGGCCCGAGCTCGGGGCGTGCTCGCGCGCCCACCACCCCCTGCACCGCACTCCGCCATGA
>NZ_JBXVPZ010001005.1:0-795 GCF_057961495.1 Streptomyces sp. P5F9
GCTCGGAGATGTGTATAAGAGACAGCTCCGGTACGACCCCCGCCCGCACAGACCGGACCAACCCGGGACAGCCCTACTCCGGACGAGCCACAAGCCGCGTCGTCCCGTCCACGCACCAGTCCAGCACCGCGGGCCACGAGCCGTAACCGGCGACCAGGTCCAAGTGGCCCCCGCCCGGGATGAGTTCGGTGGGGATGCCGAACGGGTCGCCGTAGGCGGTGCGGGCGTTCTCCGGGCAGTACGGGTCGTCGTCGCCGGCGACGAGGCGGACGTTCCCGGGGAGAGTGAACTCCGCGGCGGGCGGGGCGAATCCGGCGACCTCCGGATACTGGGCGACCACGGCACCGGAGGGCGGTGCGACCAGGAGCACGCGATCCGCCTCACCGCCCTGGACCTGCCCGCGGGCGACGGCGTGCAGCCAGAGCAGCGCCGAGGCGCTGTGTCCGAGGACGACTCGCTCGCCGCCGGCGCTGTTGTTCAACTCATCGAGACAGCGGGCGAGTTCACCCAGCCACACGTCCAGGTCGGGGGCGTCGGGGTCGGGCAGCTGGGGGTAGACGACGTGGTGGCCGAGTTCGCCGAGCCGGTCGGCCAGCCAGTGCTGCCAGTGCTCCTTCGGGCGGTGGTTCTGCCAGCCGTGGAGGATGAGATAGGAGTTCATGAGGGCGATGGTTTCCGATCACCGGCCGAGCGGTCCAGTCGGCCCGCGATCAACTCAACCTGTCTGCCACCGAGTTGCCTCGCGCCAACCGTGCCCGCACCCGCGCCTCCAACCCCACCCGGCACTCCCCCCAC
>NZ_JBXVPZ010001006.1:0-790 GCF_057961495.1 Streptomyces sp. P5F9
GGGTGGTTGCGGGAAGCCGGGGGTAAATCTAACCACCTTAGCGGCCTTTGACCGGTTAGAAATGACCCCGGCTTCCAGAGGGATCCGGGTCGGGTCGGGGGTGGCGCGCAGGCGAGACGCAGACGCGCCCCACCACACCGGCCAGCAAGGCAGTACAGGCAAAGGGATGGCTCCCTGGCCACCCGTTCCTTCGGGCCGCTCGCTCGCTTCTGAAACGGGCTGGAGCGGGCCGAGTCAAGGGTGGAGCGCAGCGGAATCGCCGAAGGCGACGCGACCGCAGGGAGCGCCCTTTACTCGGCCGTGGAAGGCCGACACTGGCCGAGAAGCGAGTGGCCCAACGGTCACGTACCAAGCCGCGTGCGCTTTCCCTTCGTTGTGTCTTATGAGGTGCAGACGTCCTTGAGCTGGCTCGCCGCCGCGTCGATTTTGCTGGAGTCGGGGTTCGTGTCGCCGTTCAGGATGGCCTTGTTGTAGTCGGAGATCGCCTTGTTGAGGTTGTCGACCGCCTTGTCGACCTTGGTGTTGTCCGAGTTGACGTCGATCTTGGCGATGGATTCGTCGTCGTGGATCGCCCTGAGGCTGTCGGAGATCGTGTTCCAGTTCTTCAGACAGTTCAGGGAGTTGGAGGTGTCGGAGGGGTCAGAGGGGTTCGTTGGGTCGCAGGCCGTCAGCAGTCCGGCAGTGAGGGCCATGGCTGCGGCTGCGGTGGCGAGGGTGGCCGTACGGCGGATGCGGAGGCGGTGGCGGTTCTTGGGCATGGAAGTCCTTCGGGGTGAGTTCTGCCTGGGGA
>NZ_JBXVPZ010001007.1:0-786 GCF_057961495.1 Streptomyces sp. P5F9
CCACCACGTATCAACGTGGACCGGTTCACGTATCAACCTCGTACCGGTAACCGCCATCTCCCCAGGAGGCGGGCAAGGTCCACAGTCAGGTGCGGGACACTTGTCTGCGGCCCCCTCTACGATCCTGGGCAGGAGTACTGACAGGAGTAGTGGCAGAAGGAGTTCGACCGGGCCGACAAGGGGGAACCAGCCGATTTACCGGCGCGTGGATACGATCAGTAAGCAGTACCAGGGCAGTCAGCACGACAATCACCACGACAGCCGGCCAGGCGGTCGGTACGACAGCCAGTGCGGCAACGACGGAGGAGGTGCCCCATGGGAGTCCTGAAGAAGTTCGAGCAACGCCTCGAAGGTCTGGTCAACGGCACCTTCGCCAAGGTGTTCAAGTCCGAGGTCCAGCCCGTCGAGATCGCCGGCGCGCTCCAGCGGGAGTGCGACAACAACGCGACGATCTGGAACCGCGACCGGACCGTCGTACCCAACGACTTCATCGTGGAGCTGAGCACGCCGGACTTCGAGCGGCTCAGCCCCTACTCCGGCCAGCTCGGTGACGAGCTCGCCGGCATGGTGCGCGACTACGCCAAGCAGCAGCGCTACACCTTCATGGGACCCATCAAGGTCCACCTGGAGAAGGCGGACGACCTCGACACCGGTCTGTACCGGGTGCGCAGCCGTACGCTCGCCTCCTCCACCAACCAGCAGGCTCCCGGCACCCCCGCCCCGGCGGCACCGCCGGCCGCGGGACGGCCCGGCGGCTACGGCTACCCGCCCGCCGCCGCGCCCGCG
>NZ_JBXVPZ010001008.1:0-785 GCF_057961495.1 Streptomyces sp. P5F9
CCTCTCCGGCCTCATCCGCGCCTCCGACCACGGCGAGCACCTGACCGAGAACGAGGCCGCGGCGATGGCCTTCATCCTGTTGTTCGCCGGGTTCGAGACGACCGTCAACCTCATCGGCAACGGCACGTACGCCCTTCTCACCCACCCCGAGCAGCGCGCCCGCCTGGAGAAGTCCCTGGCCGCGGGGGAGCACGCCCTCCTCGAAACCGGCGTAGAGGAACTCCTGCGCTACGACGGCCCGGTGGAGCTCGCGACCTGGCGCTTCGCCACCCGCCCCCTCACCCTCGGCGGGCAGGACATCGCGGCCGGCGACCCCGTGCTGGTCGTGCTGGCCGCCGCGGACCGTGACCCGGAACGGTTCGCCGATCCCGACGTCCTCGATCTCGGGCGGCGTGACAATCAACACCTCGGCTACGGCCACGGCATCCACTACTGCCTCGGCGCCCCGCTTGCCCGCCTGGAGGGCCAGACCGCGCTCGCCACCCTCCTCACCCGCCTCCCCGACCTGCAACTCGCCGGAGATCCTGCCGACTTGCGCTGGCGCGGCGGCCTCATCATGCGCGGACTGCGCACACTCCCGGTGGAGTTCACCCCGGAGCGTCTCCGAACGGGCGGTCAGACCCCGTAGACGCGCTGCCGAACAGGCAATCCAGCCCCTTAAACCCGAAAGTGACAGTTCTTCAACTCTGTGATCTTCACGTGATCTCCGTGGCATTAACTTGTGACAAGTGATCGACTGTGGATACGTTCACCTACCAGCGCGGCGGCCCGCACCACCCCCACCC
>NZ_JBXVPZ010001009.1:0-784 GCF_057961495.1 Streptomyces sp. P5F9
ACCAGGACCTCGTAGAAGACGGCGCGTTTGAACCACTCGGGGTCCCGGTCCTTGGCGGGAGTGTCCTCGAAGGTGTCCGGGACGGGCTCGTTGACGATCATATGGTGGGTGACCCTCCGATCTGCGGGGACGGTCGCAGGACGGTGAGGATGTGTGCGGGCCGGTTACCCGGCTCCAGGCGCACATAGTTGGCCCTGCCCCAGTGATAGGTCTCGCCGGTGAGCTCGTCGCGCACCGGCACCGACTCGTGCCATTCCAGGCCGAGTTGCGGCATGTCCAACGAGACCGTGGCCTCCTGGGTGTGGTGAGGGTCGAGGTTCGCGACCACCAGAACCGTGTTCGAACCACTCCGCTTCGAGTACGCGATCACCGCCTCCTGATCCACATCGTGGAAGTGGAGATCGCGCAACTGCCGCAACGCGGGGCTGCGGCGCCGGATGTCGTTGAGCTTGCCCAGCAATGGCGCGATGCTACGTCCTTCCCGCTCGGCCGACACCCAGTCGCGGGGACGGAGTTGGTACTTCTCGGAGTTCAGATACTCCTCGCTGCCGGGCCGCAACGGGGTGTTCTCGCACAACTCATACCCGCTGTACACCCCCCACGTGGGAGCGAGGGTCGCGGCGAGCACCGCCCGCAGTTCGAAGGCGGGTCGGCCGCCGTCCTGGAGGAATTCGTGCAGGATGTCCGGGGTGTTCACGAACAGGTTGGGCCGCATGTAGGCCGCCGCTTCCCCCGACAGCTCACTCAGGTACTCGGTGAGTTCCTGCTTGGTGTTGCGCCAGGT
>NZ_JBXVPZ010001010.1:0-780 GCF_057961495.1 Streptomyces sp. P5F9
CAGGTATGCGGGGCGGGTCGCGGGAGTGGGTTCAGCCCCAGCCCAGTTCGTGCAGCCGCTCGTCCTCGATGCCGAAGTGGTGGGCGACTTCGTGGACGACGGTGACGGCGACCTCGTGGACGACGTCCTCGGTGGTCGCGCAGTGGCGCAGGGTCGGGCCCATGTAGATCGAGATGCGGTCGGGGAGGACGCCGGCGTACCACTCGCCGCGTTCGGTGAGCGGCGTCCCCTCGTAGAGGCCGAGCAGCTCGGGGTCGGACGGGTCGGGTTCGTCCTCGACGAACACGGCCACGTTGTCCATGACCCGCGTCAGCTCCGGCGGGATCCGGTCCAGGGCCTCACTCACGAGCTCTTCGAACGCCTCGCGTGTCATTTCCAGCACAGGTCCATTGTCCGGGACGAACGCGGGTTCGGGGCTGCGGTCACGCGTGCAGGTCAGGAATCAGGGCGGCGGTGCGTTCCATCTGCTCGCGCTGGGCGGGCAGGTCCAGGGCGGCCGGGCGGACGACCAGGTGCCGGGCGCCGGCTGTGACGTACCGGTTCAGACGTTCGGTGACCTGCTCGGCGGTGCCTGCGACGACGGCCTGGATCTTCTTCAGTTCCGGGAGGTGCATGCCGTAGGTGGCGCGGGCGTAGTCGTCCGTCGCCCGGTGCGCGTGGTCCGGGTCCTCGTCGATTCGTACGGTGACGAAGAGCGCCGGGGTGATGGCCTCGGGGGCGCGGTCCGCCGCGGCTGCCGCCTCCTGGATGTCGTGCAGGCCGGTCGCGTAGTCGGCGGGG
>NZ_JBXVPZ010001011.1:0-780 GCF_057961495.1 Streptomyces sp. P5F9
GTCGTTCACCGACGAGCTCGCCAGCACCGGAATCGGCCCCGAACACCTCGTCCTCGCCGCCGTGTCCGTCCTCCTCGTCACCAGCGGCGCTCTGCTGCTGGCCCGGAGGCGCCGGTAACGCGGGCCGCCACCTCTGCGACGATCTACGCGTGGACTACCCGAACGACCAGGCCCCCGGCGCCCCCGTCCGCTCCGGCATCCCGGAGCACGGCCGCATCCCCAAGTACTACGCGGTCAAGGCTCAAATCGCCGTGCTCGTCGACGAGTTGGGGGAGGGCGGCCTGATCCCGACCGAGCGCGACCTCTCCGAGCGGTACGAGGTCGCCCGCGAGACCGTGCGGCAGGCGCTGCGCGAACTCGTGCTGGAGGGCAGGCTGCGCCGGCAGGGCCGCGGCACGGTCGTCGCGGGTCCCAAGCTGGAGCAGCCGCTGTCCCTGGCCAGCTACACCGAGGGCGTACGGCGGCAGGGGCGCACCCCGGGCCGCAGCCTCGTCACGCTCGACCGCTTCCCCTGCACCGACGCGCTCGCCGCCGAGACCGGGCTGACCCGCGGCGAACCCGTCTGGCATCTGGAGCGCGTCCTGCTCGCCGACGACGAGCGGGTCGGGCTCGAAAGCACCTACGTCTCCGTCGCCCGGGTCCCGCACCTGGACACCGACTTCGAGCCCGACTCCTCCTTCTACGGCTACCTCAACGCGCGCGGCATCCACTTCGGCGACGCCGACGAACGCATCGAGACCGTGCTCGCCACCCCGCGCGAGGCCCTCCTCATCGGCACCC
>NZ_JBXVPZ010001012.1:0-613 GCF_057961495.1 Streptomyces sp. P5F9
TCGGGCTGGTCGGGCTGCTGGCGCCGGGGTGGCAGGTGCAGAGGTCGGCGATCGGGAAACAGGTGCGGTGCCGGGTGCCTGCCGAACCGGGGTGGGTCTGAGGCGAGCTGTCCGGAATGCATACCGCAGGGTTCGGAAGCGCACCGCCTGCTGTGGGCGGCATTGACACCGGACCTCCTGCCGTCGTCACGCACGGTTATCCAGGAGCCCTCCTCCTTGCCGAAGCGAGCCGAAGCGAGCCGAAGCGAGCCGACGTGCAGGCGTGATGTCGGCCAATCGCCGCCCCTGGGGGAGACTGGAACCCATGACGATTCACGAGAACCTCCTCGGGGGACCGCCCCCGACCCACCTCCCCGAAGACCCCGGGCCGCGCGACCTCCTCGCGAGTGGCGCGACGCCCGCCGATGTCGCCGCGAAGTACCCGACCTCCTCGCTGGCCTGGGCGCTGCTGGCCGACGACGCGTTCGAGCGGGGGAGTGTCGTGGAGTCGTACGCCTATGCGCGTACGGGTTACCACCGCGGGCTCGACTCCCTGCGGCGCAACGGCTGGAAGGGGCACGGACCGGTGCCCTGGGAGCACGAGCCGAACCGCGGCTTCCTGCGGGCCCTGCAC
>NZ_JBXVPZ010001013.1:0-761 GCF_057961495.1 Streptomyces sp. P5F9
GCCCTCGACGACGCCCTCACCGCCCTGCCCGGCCCCCGCGGCTCCGTCCTGGTCGCCGCCACCGCTGGCACCACCGACGCCGGACTCATCGACCCGCTCCCCGAGATCGCCGGCCTGTGCGCCGCGCACGGCGCCCGCCTCCACATCGACGCCGCCTACGGCGGAGGCCTCACCTTCAGCGACCGCCACCGCGACAAACTCGCCGGCCTCGACCGCGCCCACACCGTCACCCTCGACCTGCACAAACTCGGCTGGCAGCCCGTCGCCGCCGGCCTCCTCGCCGTACGACACCCCCGCGACCTCGCCGCCCTCACCCAGCGCGCCGACTACCTCAACGCCGACGACGACACCGAAGCCGGCCTGCCCGACCTCCTCGGCCGCTCGATGCGCACCACCCGCAGACCCGACGTCCTCAAACTCGCCGTCACCCTGAAAACCCTCGGCCGCACCGGACTCGGCACCCTCGTCGACCAAGTCTGCGCCCGCGCACGGGAGTTCGCCGCCCTCGTCCGCGACCACCCCGGCTTCGAGCTCTACGCCCCACCCGTCATCAGCACCGTCCTGTTCCGGCCCGCCGACGCCACCGACGACGCCGTGGCCGCCGTACGCCGTCAACTCCTCACCGACGGACGGGCCGTCCTCGGCCGGGCCGCGCTCGACGGGCGGCTCTGGCTCAAGGCCACCCTCCTCAACCCCCACACCCGGCCCGACGACCTGGCCGCCCTCCTGAAACTGGTGGAAGGAAACACCCCCCGATGAGC
>NZ_JBXVPZ010001014.1:0-754 GCF_057961495.1 Streptomyces sp. P5F9
GTACTGGGCTGCGGCGGCGTTGAAGGAGTGGGCTCGGGTGGCGGGTGAGGGGGGATTCGTGGAGGTGGCCATACGGCCATCGTTACCTGGGTGGGTGCAGGGTGCAGGTGGTTTTTGGTGAGAAATGAAAGAGGGAACCGCGTGACCCGCGCAACCGCGTGACCCGCGGAGTCGCGGAGTCGCGGAGTCGCGCGCTGCCGTACGACCGGCTCTCGCCCAGCCAGAGGGTTCCGCGTGCCCGGAGACCTGCCCGTGCCTGAAGTCCTGCGCCTGGCCCAGAACCCGTGGCCTCCCGCGTCAGGCGCCCCGGCGCTTCTTCGACGGGTTGCGGGTGCGGCGGGACGTGCGCTTCTCGTGTTGGGCCAGTGCCGCCTCGTACTCCTGGCGGTGGAGTTTCTCGCCGGGGGCCTCCACCAGGGAGCGGAAGAAGTAGGCGAGGAGGGAGCCGACGAAGCCGATGCCCAGGAGGCCGCGGAGGGAGGCCTGGCGGTCGGGGTCGGGGCGTTTTCTGAAGGTTTCCCAGGTGTGGCCGAATGCGAGGGCGCTGCAGATCGCGAACATCACGATGACGAGGAGGGTGACGAAGCTGCCTACGTTCGCGATCTGGATGCCCTGGTAGGCGAAGCGGAGGACCAGGCAAGCGGCGGCCGCGGCGGCGAGTGAGCCGGCGGCCGTGGCGACGCGGCGCGCGGTGTAGCCGTTGTCGTGGTTCACCCAGGTGGTGCCGAAGAAGCGGAGGGGTTCGGGGCGGGGG
>NZ_JBXVPZ010001015.1:0-723 GCF_057961495.1 Streptomyces sp. P5F9
TGCTGCGGGTGCGGGCCGGGATGAAGCCGATCGCGACGGTGCCGCGGGCTCTGCAGACGGTGGATGTGGTGACCGGTGAGGCCACGCAGGCCCACCATCAGCGCTCCGACGTGTCCGCGGTTCCGGCGGCGGGGATTGTCGCGGAGGCGATGGTCGCGCTGGTGCTGGCGGATGCGGTGGCGGAGAAGTTCGGCGGCGACAGCGTGCCCGAGACCCGGCGCAACGTGCGGTCGTACCTTGAGAATCTGGCCATCCGGTGACCGGGGCCCCGCTGGTCGTCCTGGTCGGTCCGATGGGTGTCGGCAAGTCGACGGTCGGGCAGCAGTTGGCCGGGCGGCTGGGTGTCGGTTACCGGGACACCGATGACGACATCGTGGCCGCGGAGGGCCGCTTCATCGCGGAGATCTTCGTGGATGAGGGTGAGCCGGTGTTCCGTGCGATCGAGAAGCGTGCCGTGCAGCAGGCACTCGCCGGGCACGAGGGTGTGCTGGCCCTCGGCGGCGGCTCGATCCTCGACGAGGACACGCGGGCGCTGCTCGCCGGGCACCGGGTCGTCTACCTCTCCATGGACGTGGACGAGGCGGTCAGGCGCACCGGCCTCAACGCGGCCCGCCCGCTGCTGGCCATCAACCCGCGCAAGCAGTGGCGCGAACTGATGGAAGCCAGGCGGCACTTGTATGCCGAGGTCGCGCAGGCCGTCGTCCCCACCGACGGCCGCACCCC
>NZ_JBXVPZ010001016.1:0-719 GCF_057961495.1 Streptomyces sp. P5F9
GCCCAGCCCAGCCCAGCCCAGCGCGGTCAGGCTGGGAGCGTCGGCGCGGCGTCGCACTCCGGGGCCGGGGTGCAGTGCAGGGAGTTTGCTACGGCCGTCGGCCCAGGGCCGGCAGCGCCCGGCGCTGAGCCCAGGACAGTGAGTCCGGGTCCTCAGCCCAGTGCCGTGAGCCCCGGCGCGAACACGATCAGCAAGGGCAGCAGCGGGACCAGGGTCGCCACCGTCGTCGTCAGGGCTCGGTGGCGGCGGCCCAGCCTCGGGCGCGGGTCCAGGAGGCGGTTGACGCGTTCGCCCAGGAGGCGGTGGCTGGAGGCGCAGGAGAGGACGCCTCGGTGGTTGTTCAGTTCGATCAGGGCCAACGCCGTGGTCAGGTGGCCGCATTGGCGGGAGGCCGTGTCGTCGGCGGCCAACTCCACCAGGCGGTGGGTCTGGTCGCAGAAGTGGGCGAACAGGGGGACGTGGGGGAAGCCCGAGGCCAGTGCGGTCGAGAGGTGCAGGAGCCAGTCGTGGTGGGCGCGGGCGTGGCCGCGTTCGTGGGTGAGGACCGCGTCGAGCTGGTGGCCGGTGAGGCGGTGCAACGCGCCTGTGGTGACGACCAGTTGGGGCGGGTGGCCGGGCATCCACCAGGCGTCCGGGTACTCGTCCTCCAGGACCAGGAGGGGGCCGCGCGCCGGGGGCAGGCCGGCCGGCAGGTCGGGGGCGCGTTCGCGGAGATGGGC
>NZ_JBXVPZ010001017.1:0-717 GCF_057961495.1 Streptomyces sp. P5F9
GCCCAATGGTCCCCGGCCCTACGGTCGTTGCTCGCCGACTCCCGGCAGGACGGCCCCGGCCGGGAGAACCTGTTCGGCACCCTCGCCCACCACCCGGTGCTGGCCCACGCCTGGCTCTCCCTCGCCCGTGTCCTCACCCACGAGGGCACCCTCGGCCACCGTGGACGCGAGTTGGTCGTGTTGCGGGTGGCGCATCGGCTCGACGCGCCCTACGTCCACGGTCGGCACCGGACCCCGGCCGCCGACGCGGGTCTGACGGCCGTGGAGATCGACGCGACGGCGGGCGACCTGGCTGTCCACCCCTGGCAGCCGGAGGACCGTGACCTCCTGGAGGCGGCCGACCTGCTGGCCGTCAACTCCGCCATCCCCGAGGGGCTTTGGGACCGCCTGGCCCGCGCCCTCAACCCCGGGCAGCTCGTCGAACTCCTGGTCCTGGCCGGCCAGACCGCCACCATGTGCACGACGCTCAACACCCTCCGCACCCCCTCCGACCGGCAGCCCTCGCTCACCGTGCTCCTGGACCGGGACCGCTGTCGCAGCGCGGGTCAGTGTGTCGGCGTCGCGCCCGAGGTGTTCGAGCAGGACGAGTCGGACGGCCGGGTCGCCCTGCTCGTACCGGAGCCGGACGCGCGGTACGCCGACGAGGTGCGCTTCGCCGCCGACCTGTGCCCCAGCGGGGCCATCACGCTCGTCGACCACGAGGAGACAGCCCACCCA
>NZ_JBXVPZ010001018.1:0-717 GCF_057961495.1 Streptomyces sp. P5F9
CCCGGGTGGGGAGAGCGGGCGGCGGGGTGGTCGACAAAGCCTCCGGCGAAGATCAAACAACCGGTGAAGCACCCTACCTGCCCCGCCTGTTGGGCCCACCGATCCCACCGACCTGAAACATTTCCGTGGGCCCACCGCATCAGTACAAGTGAGGGCGGCGCCGGCAACAGCCCGCGAAAACAGGGGGATCAGGCATGAGACGACACGAACGTGCCGATGAGTACGCCGAGTTCGCCTCCGCGCGCGCCGGGCATCTCTATCGGTCCGCCTGTCTGCTGACCGCCGGGGACACGCATCTCGCCGAGGACCTGGTCCAGGAGACCCTCGGCAAGCTGTACGTCGGCTGGGGGCGGTTGTCCCGGGTCGGCAACCCCGCCGGGTACGCCCAGACCGTCCTCACCCGTACCTACCTCGCCCACCAGCGGCGCCGCAGCAGCACCGAACGCGCCACCGACGTGATGCCCGACCTGCCCGACCCCGGCGCCCCGGGCGCCGACACGACGCTACGGCTGACCCTGCTCCAGGCCCTCTCCCGGCTGCCCGCCAAGGACCGGGCCGTGGTGGTCCTGCGGTACTGGGAGGACCGGTCCGTCGAGGAGACCGCCGACGTGATGCACGTCAGCTCGGCCGCCGTACGCACCCGCTGCGTCCGCGCGCTCGGCCGGCTGCGCGAACTGCTCGGCGAGAACCTCGACGAATACGCCCGCCCCTGAACAC
>NZ_JBXVPZ010001019.1:0-713 GCF_057961495.1 Streptomyces sp. P5F9
GAGTCAAGGGTGGAGCGCAGCGGAATCGCCGCAGGCGACGCGACCGCAGGGAGCGCCCTTTACTCGGGCCGTGGAAGCCCGACACTGGCCAAGAAGCGAGTGGCCCAACGGCAACGGGGAAACCCCCTAGCTGCACCCGCTCGTAGTTTCGGCCACGGTAATGATCTCGGGACTGTCCAGTGCCAACGGCCCCCGCCCCCAGTCGCCGTACCGCTCCACGACGACAAACCCGGCCTCGCTCAGGAAGCGGTCCAGGTTGTCGGTGTCGAGGAACCGCAGGGTGGTTCGGTCGACTTGAGGCCGTTCCCACTGGGTGCCTTCGAAGGTCTCGGTGAACGTCACGCGTTCCTCGCCCGCCGCCACGGACTCGACCTCGTGCCACACGCGTACGACCCCGCCACGCCCGTCGGGAATCTCCCGCACCCGGTCCGGCGTCCACGTCTCCCACGCCCGGGCCCCCGGATTCCGCGTCTCGAAGACGAACCGCCCGCCGGGCACGAGAGCGGCACGTATGGCATGTAGGGCGAGCCGCAACTCCTCGTCGCCGAGCAGCACTTGGAAGGCGTGTCCGGTCATGACGGCGAGTTCGAACTCACCGTGCCACTCGCGCGCCCGTAGATCTCCGAGCACCCACTCGACGCCGGGTTCATGAGCCCGCGCCCGCACCAGCATCGCCGCGGCGGGATCGAGCCCCATCAGCCGCCCCCGATGCC
>NZ_JBXVPZ010001020.1:0-711 GCF_057961495.1 Streptomyces sp. P5F9
CACCCGCACCCGGAAGCTCCTCGTCGGCTCAGCCCTCGTCCTGGCTCTTCTCTCCGGCGGCATCGGTGGCGTCGTAGGGGCGCGTCTGGAGCGGGACGGGATCGGTGGGGACATCGTGTTGCCGCAGGCCGGTAAGGAAGACAGCCGGCGGGCGCCCGGCAGTGTTGCCGGGATCGCCGCTCGGGCCCTGCCCAGTGTCGTGACCCTGCATGTCACCGGGGATGAGGAGTCGGGGACCGGGACGGGGATCGTGCTGGATACGCGGGGGCACATCCTCACCAACAACCATGTGGTGGAGTCCGCCGGCGGTGGCGGTCGGATATCCGTCAGCTTCAGTGGGGGGCAGACCGTCAAGGGGAAAGTCGTCGGGCGTGACACCGGATACGACCTCGCCGTCGTGCAGGTGAGCGGGGTGCGGGGGCTGACGCCGATGCCGCTCGGGAATTCCGACAACGTGCGGGTGGGGGACCCCGTTGTCGCGATCGGCGCGCCCTTCGATCTCGACAACACCGTGACCTCCGGGATCATCAGTGCCAAGGAGCGGCCGATCACCGCCGGGGGTGAGGCGTCGGACGGGAGTGATGTGTCGTATGTCGACGCGTTGCAGACCGACGCGCCCATCAATCCCGGGAACTCCGGTGGGCCGTTGCTCGATGCTCAGGGGCGGCTGGTCGGGGTCAACTCGGCCATTCGGTCCGCCGATTACGGGGA
>NZ_JBXVPZ010001021.1:0-709 GCF_057961495.1 Streptomyces sp. P5F9
CGGCCGTCCCGTGCGCGCAGCCCGCACCACCGCCGCCGTCGCCCTGCTCCTCGCGACCGCCGTGGCCTGCGGTGACACCGGCGCACTGCGGGCCGCGGGGGCGACTCCCACGGCGACCAGCCCCGCCAAGCTTTGGCCAAATCTGTCGCCCGCCGCCTCACCCGCCTACGACTTCGACGAGGCGGACACGGAGACCGTGAAGGGCGTCACCGTCCCGGGCGACGACATCCACAAGGTGGACCCGATCGCCGTTGTACGCGCCGAGATCGCCGCGAACCCCAGCGACTACGACGGCTCCAAGGCGCCGTACCGGGGGACCGCCGAGCGGATCGGCGACTGCGGGAAAGGCGGGGACCGTAGCGCGTGTCCCGTCCTCAAGCCCTACTACCGCGACCTCACCGGCGACGGACGCGACGACCTGACGCTGGGGTTCCGCCTGCTGCCCACCAAGATGACCGCCGTGCGCGTCTACACCGTCGAGAAGCACAGACTTGTGCAGGTCATGGCCAACGACGACGCGGTCAGCGGGGTCGAACTGGCCGGGCATTCGGTGATCATCCGCTCGCCGTCGGAGCTCGCGGGGTACGAGTACCGCGTGCAGTGGACCTGGGACGCGGACCAGAAGGCGATGCTGCTGACCCACGACGAGTTCCTGCGCACGGGCAGCCGCAAGCACGGAGTCCGCCGCGCGACCCCCGCCCCTCCCGCC
>NZ_JBXVPZ010001022.1:0-706 GCF_057961495.1 Streptomyces sp. P5F9
CCCCTCCCGCACTGGGCCCAGGGCATCCGCCTGGGAGGCCGAGTAACCGCCGAGGCACTGCTCTTCGCGTTCTACGACGGCCTGAGACTGGCCACACTCCTGATCTGCGTAGGCGCGGCGAACGCCCTGGCAAACCCCGCCCGCCTCCTCAAGTCCCTCCCCGGCGCCCTGTACGAAACCGGCGTAGCGGTGGTCGTGGCCCTCACCTTCGCCCCGAACCTCATCGCCGACGCCCAACGCCTCCGCGCCGCCCGCCGCCTACGAGGCCGCCCCGACCGGGGTCTGCGCGGCCTGCTACAGGTCGGACTCCCGGTCCTGGAAGGCGCGTTGGAACGCTCGGTCGCCCTGGCCGCCGCGATGGACGCCCGCGGCTACGGCCGTACGGCCCAAGTCCCCGCCTCCGTAAGGCGGACGACCGCCGCCCTCACCCTCGGCGGCCTGCTGGGCATCTGCGCCGGAACCTACGGCCTGCTCACCGCCGAAGGAGCCGCATACGGACTCCCGTTGCTGTTGGCCGGGGTCGTCGCCGCGCTCGCGGGCCTGCGCCTGGGCGGCCGCCGCACCCTCCGCACCCGGTACCGCCCGGACCCCTGGGACCGACGAGCCTGGCTGGTCACGGCCTCCGGCGTGGCGGTCGCCGCACTGCTCACCGTCGCGGCGACCCGCGACCCCGCCGCGCTCACCCCGGGCGTGATCCCCCTCACCG
>NZ_JBXVPZ010001023.1:0-705 GCF_057961495.1 Streptomyces sp. P5F9
CCACCATGGCCTCCCCCTCCCGCGACAGCGACCTCCGCCGCACCTTCCCCGCCTTCTCACCCCGCCCCTCGGACAGAGACAGAGACAGAGACGGAGACGGCGGCGGAGCCGCCAACACCCGCTTCGCCGACACCTGGTGGGGCAACGCATGGGTCACCGCGTTGGAAGAAGGCGCCCTGGATCCCAAGCGGCTGCAGCGGGGGCGGAGTTACGCGGAGAAGGGGCACGTCGACGCGATCACCGTGACGCCGGGGCTCGTGCTCGGGTACGTGCAGGGCAGCCGCGCGCGGCCGTACCGCGTGCAGGTGCGGTTGCGGACGCTGGACGACGCCGACTGGGAGCGGTTCCTGGACGCCGCCGCCGATCGGCCCGGGCACATCGCCGCGCTGCTCGACAAGGAGATGCCCAAGTCCCTTGCCGAGTGCGGAGTTGCGTTGCTGCCGGGGCCCGGCGACCTCGCCCCGCAGTGCAGCTGCCCCGACTCCGGTCACCCCTGCAAACACGCCGCCGCCCTCTGCTACCAGACCGCCCGCCTCCTCGACGCCGACCCCTTCGTCCTGCTCCTGCTCCGCGGCCGGGGCGAACGCCCGCTCCTCGACGCCCTGTCCCGCCGCAACGCGGCCCGTGCGGCCCGCGCCGCCCAGGAGCAGGAACCGGCGCCCCTCCCCGGCGTAAGAGCCACCGACGTCCTCGCGGACCAGGGGG
>NZ_JBXVPZ010001024.1:0-699 GCF_057961495.1 Streptomyces sp. P5F9
ACCTCCCCCTAATTGAGCCGATTTTCCTCAGTGCTTGCACGCGAGCACGTAATTCCGTGCGCGCAAGCAAGCTAAACTCGCTGCCATCCAAAGGAAGCGAGCACACAGATGACCAGCCAGGATCTGGACGCGTTCGCCGCGTGGGTCGAGGACCTGATGCGCGACCGCGGCTACGACATCGACAGCCCACGCGGCGGCGGCAAGTCCCGGATAGCGGACGAGGCGGGCGTCCACCGGGCCGCCGTCACGCGCCTGCTTCAGCGCCAGAGCATGCCGGACCTGGAGACCACACGCAGGCTCGCCCGCGTGCTGGGCGTGCCGGTCCGCGACATGCTCATCCGCTCCGGCCGGCTCACCGCGGAGGAACTCGCCGACCCCCACGACTACTTGGCCTCCCCCGCACCCGGCGCCGAGTTCGCCCGTCGCCCCACGCTGGAGGAGGTCGCGGATCTGCTGGGGGTGCCTGCCGACCGTCGGGAGATGTTCGTGCGCGTGGTCGAGCAGTTCCTGCCGAACGAGGCGCCGGCCGCGGAAGCCGCAGGACACGTGCGGCACGAGGACGCACGGCTGCTGATGACCGACTGACCGGCTGATCCCCGGCCAGTCACCTCCGGTCACCCGTCGGCGGTCACCGGTTCGCGGTACGAGGGAACTGGTCCCTCCCTCGCCGCTCCCAGACTTCCCTCCCCCTGTTTCCCC
>NZ_JBXVPZ010001025.1:0-696 GCF_057961495.1 Streptomyces sp. P5F9
AGCTGGTAGGTGGAGTTGATGATGGCGCCCTTGCGCGCGTAGTGGATCAGCGCGTCCTGGACGTCCAGCGGGTGGGTGGGGATGACGCCCTCGATGAGGTCCTCCTCGCGGGCGCCGTGCAGGGACAGGCCGAAGCGGCAGCAGTAGGCCTTGCCGCCCTCGGCGATGAACGTCTTGAGCTGGTTGTTGATGTTGTGCTCGCCGGGGAAGGCGGAGTTGCCAACGGTCGGGAAGCCGCGCGTGGCAAGGCAGTTCAGCGAGCCGGGGCCGTAGAAGTAGATGGCCGTCTCGAACCCCTTACGCAGGGCGCGGGTGGCCTGGAGGACGGCGACGAAGGAGACCGAGGACTCGTGGGCGATGCCGTGGACGAGGGTGAAGTAGCTCTCACCGTTCTCGGCCTGGTAGTCGGGGAAGACCTTCGTGGAGCCGTAGATGCTGCTGCCCTCGGCGAGCGAGGGGTGCGGGATCTCGTCGAGGGACTTCTGCTCGACGTCGGAGAGTTCGGCGGTGACGACGGCTTCGGACATGGCTGTCTCCTTGTTCGTACGGGAACGGAAAGGGCTCGGGTCAGTCGTAGAGCGCGGCGAACGTGTCCCGGAAGACCAGGTCGCCGAGTTCGCCGCCGCCGGTCGCTTCGGCGAGGCGGGCGTACTCGCCCGTGAAGTCGCCCCACGGCTGGTCGCTGGCGAAGAGCAC
>NZ_JBXVPZ010001026.1:0-693 GCF_057961495.1 Streptomyces sp. P5F9
CCCGACAACTCAGCCCCCAAGCCCCCGAAACCGCCGCACCGCCAGCGGAAAGAACACAACCAACAACCCCAACGGCCAGACCACAGCAGCCCAGACATGCCCCGACTCTCCCCCGGGCCCACCGAAAAGCTCCCGCACGGCCGTAGCGGCCTGAGACATCGGATTCCACTGAACGACCGCGCCCAGCCACCCAGGCATCGCAGCCGGCGTAGCCAGCGCGTTGGACAGAAACCCAACCGGCCACACCAGAATCTGCACGGCCTGCACCATCTCGGGCCGCCCGGCCACCAGCGCCAGGTAGATGCCGACCCACAGCATGGCGAACCGGAAGAGCAGCAACAGCCCTACAGCGCCCAGGAATTGCCCCGGTCCAGCATGCGGCCGCCAACCAAGCCCGAGCCCAACCCCGATCAACACGACCAGCCCGATCGCCGACTGCAACATGTCGGCAGCCGAACGCCCCACCAACACCGCCCCGTCAGCCATCGGCATCGACCGGAACCGGTCGATCACCCCCTTGTTGAGGTCCTGCGTAACGGCGACCATCGTGCCCTCCAGCCCGAAGGCCATGGTCAGCGCAAGCATCCCGGGAACCAGATAGTCGACGTAGGTACCCTCGACGGCCCGCCCGCCCCCGATCAGATAGCCGAACATCAACAACAACATCACCGGGAAAACCAGACTCACCACGAC
>NZ_JBXVPZ010001027.1:0-689 GCF_057961495.1 Streptomyces sp. P5F9
TTCGTCATGAACCACACCAGCGACCAGCACCCGTGGTTCCAGGAGTCCCGCAAGGACCCCGACGGGCCGTACGGCGACTACTACATGTGGGCCGACGACGACAAGCAGTACCCCGACGCCCGCATCATCTTCGTCGACACCGAAGCCTCCAACTGGACCTTCGACCCCGTCCGCAAGCAGTACTTCTGGCACCGCTTCTTCTCCCACCAGCCGGACCTCAACTACGAGAACCCGGCCGTCCAGGAAGAGATCATCTCGGCGCTGAAGTTCTGGCTTGACCTGGGCATCGACGGCTTCCGCCTGGACGCGGTCCCGTACCTGTTCGCGGCCGAGGGCACCAACTGCGAAAACCTTCCGGCAACCCACGAGTTCCTCCGCCGGGTGCGCAAGGAGATCGACGCGCAGTACCCCGACACGGTGGTGCTGGCGGAGGCGAACCAGTGGCCCGAGGACGTCGTCGACTACTTCGGCGACTTCCCGAGCGGCGGCGACGAGTGCCACATGGCGTTCCACTTCCCGGTGATGCCGAGGATCTTCATGGCGGTCCGCCGGGAGTCGAGGTATCCGGTCTCGGAGATCCTGGCCAAGACCCCGGCCATCCCGTCCGGCTGCCAGTGGGGCATCTTCCTGCGCAACCACGACGAGCTGACCCTGGAGATGGTCACCGACGAGGAACGCGACTACATGTG
>NZ_JBXVPZ010001028.1:0-682 GCF_057961495.1 Streptomyces sp. P5F9
CCGGACGGGTCGTTGTTGCCGAAGGGCGCGGGACCGCCACCCTGACGCTCACCACCGAAGCCCTGCGCGCCGCCGGGGCCGCCAGGACCGCCGCCGGGGCCACCCTGCCGCTCATTGCCGAAACCTTGCGAGCCGGGGCCACCAGGGCCGCCCTGCCGCTCACCACCAAAACCTTGCGAGCCCTGGCCACCGGGACCGCCAGGTCCACCCTGACCACCGGGACCGCCGCCCGGGCGCTCCCCGCCGAAGCCCTGCGAGCCGGGGCTGCCAGGACCGCCGCCGGGCCCACCCTGCCGCTCATTGCCGAAGCCCTGCGAGCCCTGACCACCGGGGGCGCCAGGCCCGCCAGGTCCACCAGGTCCGCCCTGACCACCGGGGCCGCCTTGGCGTTCGCCGCCGAAGCCCTGCGGGCCGGGCCCGCCCTGCCGTTCGCCACCGAAACCACCGGGACCGTTCGGCCCACCAGGACCACCGGATCCACCAGGTCCGCCGGGACCCCCAGGCGCACCAGGTCGCCCCGTCGGCTCGCTGCCGAACGGGGGTATGGGCTCCGCCGGCCGGTTCATCTGCGAGGGCCGCGAGCCCTGGTACTCGTAGGGGTCACCGCCGTACGACTGGCCGGGACCAGGACCGGGCGGCGGAGGCTGCTGCTGGAAGCGGGACGCCGGGCTCGGGCCGGGGC
>NZ_JBXVPZ010001029.1:0-680 GCF_057961495.1 Streptomyces sp. P5F9
CCCCCGCCCCCGCCTCCAGCACATGCCGGGACCGCAACCGCGGCAGCCCCAGTCGCCCCGGCTTCATCGTGTGGACGGCGATGACCTTCAAGTCCCGGTCCAGGTACGCCACATCGATCGGGAAGCGCATCCGGAACGTGTGGACGCTGCTCGCCGGGGAGAGCAGCATCGCCCCGTCGATCGCGTCCCGGCCGAGCAGCCCCTTCGTGCGCGCCCGGTACGAGGTAGCCAGCTCCAGCGGGACGGTGACCGTCCCCGCGGTCCCGTGCACGATCAGCTTTCCGCGCCCGTCACTCCAGCGTCGTCCCATGCCAGGTCACCTTCCTGCGCCACTTCGGAACCGGTGTCATGCGAGTCGACCGACCGTATCCACCCGGGAGTAGGCCCCACATGGGCCCACGGACCCATGCCCCGACCGCCGCCCACTCGATATCGTCCCCGCGTGCGCCTGATTCTGATCGTCGTGGGTGCCCTGTGGGGCGCGTGCTCGGGCCTCCTGCTGCCCCGCGCCGCCCACCGCCTCTCCGTGGACCCCGAGGAACCCTGGAAGGGGCAGTGCCCCGACGGCCACCCGATCACGGGCCCGTTCGACGGCTGGCTCGGCCGGGCCCACTGCACCCCCGACACCAGCGGCACCAGCGGCGCGCAGTCCGTCACCACCGCCTGCGGCCCCTACGGCC
>NZ_JBXVPZ010001030.1:0-672 GCF_057961495.1 Streptomyces sp. P5F9
AGCGTGCCGACGGCCACGGCGGTGACGGCCGCGCCGGTGAGGATGAGACGTTTGGCGATCTTCATCGGTATGTCTCCAGAGCAATTTCTGAACAGGGTCGCGGGTATCGGGGTCGCGGGAATACCGGACTCCCGGGCCGATCAGATGATCTTCGGCCCCGCTGCC
The DNA here is from genome assembly GCF_057961495.1 of Streptomyces sp. P5F9. Classification (NCBI taxonomy): domain Bacteria; kingdom Bacillati; phylum Actinomycetota; class Actinomycetes; order Kitasatosporales; family Streptomycetaceae; genus Streptomyces; species Streptomyces sp. P5F9. The sequence continues at coordinate 166 of NZ_JBXVPZ010001030.1, forward strand.
GCAATGTACGGGGGATTACCCGTCGCCAGGTTGCCAACTTCTGATCGACTTATGACCAGCACTGCTCACCGCCCCGGCGAAGTGGCATTGCCGTCCCCGTTTCCGTTGTCCAGCAGGGTGTGCGCCGGTCTCCACTACGGAAGACACGGAAGACTCCGCCGGCCGGATCGCCGCGCGGCGGAGCGTGGGAACGGACAGGAGTGTTGAGACATGCCTCGTTGCCGGTTGTCCATCCGCCGACACGGGCGCGCACGATCCACCGCGGGCCACCGCCGCGCGCCCCGCCCGCCCCGCCGCGGGCGCGGACAGGCCGTCCTGGCCGCCTCGGCGATCCTGACCTGCCTCGCCGTGGTGACCGGCGTACTGCTGGCCCGCGCGCAGCCAGGAACCCCGGGAGACCGTACGGTCGCCGGCCCGCCGTCCGCGCACGGCACGGCGGCTGCCGGCACCCCGTCCCGTCCCGGCCCCTCGCCTACGACGACGTCATCGCCGCGCGCCATGCCCTCC
>NZ_JBXVPZ010001031.1:0-669 GCF_057961495.1 Streptomyces sp. P5F9
CACCCGCACCCGCACCCGCTTGCGCCTCCCCGGACGCCCACCCCTCAACAGCCGTCCGTACGGCGGCACTTGCCACGGCTGCGGCGAAGCGCACCTCGGGGGACAGCACGGGCGCAGCCGGGTCGGTGTCGGCGTCGGTGCCGTCGCCCTTGGGAAGGCGTTCCGCGGTGAGGCGTTCCGCGAGGATCTCGCCCAGGCTGCGTTCCGAGGCCTGGTAGACCTCCGCCCACACCCGGCGCAGGGCGGGGCTGGATTCGGCCATGCCGATCAACGTGCGGACCCAGGTCCAGGAGTTGACGGAGACGCCCACCCCCGGGGTCAGCGTGTAGCGGACCCCGTGTTCCAGGGCCTCCGGCACCGACAGTGCGGCCGGGGCCGCGCGGACCGCCTCCACCCAGCGCTGGGCGCCGGCCGCGTAGAGCGGGGCGACGGCCTCTTCCTTGGTGGCGAAGTAGCGGTAGAAGGTGCGGGGGGCGATGCCCGCGCTCTGGGCGATGTCCTCGGCTCGGGTGGCCCGCAGCCCGTGTCTCACGAAGAGTCCGGCAGCGGCCCGGGCGATCTCCATCCGGGTCTCGGCCTTGCGTCGCTCGGTCAGCGAGAGCGGTGCGGAGAGGGCAGAGGGGGCAGAGGGGCCGGAAGGGGAAGCTGGGCTGGAATCCGGTGCTGGGG
>NZ_JBXVPZ010001032.1:0-668 GCF_057961495.1 Streptomyces sp. P5F9
CCTCCCGGCAGCCGGGCCCGCCATTCACCCATTCGCCCATCCGGGTGAACATCATCAACTGGGCTGGATTCCGGGCAGGTTGCGTGATCTACGCTCAGCGCAAACAACCGCAGACATACGACGGCCCTCGCCGGGACGGCAATCCCAAGGCGAGGGCCTGACCACCTAGGAAGACGAACCCTTCCCGATGGATACGTACGACATTACCGCGCCCCCGCGCGCCCAGTCCCGGCACACCGCCAACGCTCACACGAACCACCCGAACCGGCGGCCCAACAGTCACGGTCACGGCGGCCTCACACACGACAACGCCCGCCACACCACCCGCTTCACGGTGATCGGCAACCACCTCGCCCAGCACCCGGAGCTGTCGGCCCTGGCAATCGGACTCGGCGTCCACATCCAGTCCCTGCCCGCGGACTCCCGCGTCGACATCAAGACCCTCGCGGCCCGCTTCCCGGAGGGCAGGGACCGAATCGCCGCCGCGCTACGGGAGTTGGAGACCCACGGCTATCTCCGCCGCGAACGCCACCGCATCCCCGACGGCCGCATCGTCACCCGCACGATCTCGTGCAACCAGCCCGGCAGCGGCCGTAGGGACCCCCACGCCTCGGCAACACCGAAGAAGCCGAAGAACCACACCCCCCGCAAGGCACTCCCGCCCGTAC
>NZ_JBXVPZ010001033.1:0-665 GCF_057961495.1 Streptomyces sp. P5F9
CTTTCATGGGTGTTGACTGGTTAGAGCGATCCCATCCTCCAGAGCTGGCAGGGTCGGAGCAGGGAACGGGGCGAGTGCGGGGTGTCTGTCGCCGGGGGGCGCCTAACGTCTCCCGTACAGCTCCTCGTACGACGGCCATGTTCCGCCCAGTCCGTCCACCGGCTCGGCGGCGCGTAGCGCGCGCACGATTGCGCGGGTTACGACGTCTGCGCCGGCCGCCAGGACGGCGTTGAGGGCTAGGGGGTTCTCGGTATCCAGCGGGCGGGAGCCGGTGGCGAGCGTGAATACCGTGTCTCCGTCGTTCAGCAGGTGCACCGGACGTACGGCGCGCGCGATGCCGTCGTGTGCCGTGCCGGCCAGCTTCTGGGCCTGCGCCTTGGTGAGTTCGGCGTCCGTGGCGACCACCGCGAGCGTGGTGTTGAGCGGGGGAGGCGCGTTCTTCGCGGCGGCCTCGGCGAGGCGCAGCCGCGCGGCCTCGTGGACGTGTGGCTCGGGATACTCCACCCGCCCCTGGAACAACTCCCCGTACAGCACGCCCGTTTCGGGGTCCGTCGCCGACCCCGCCGCGTTCGCCACCACCAGCGCCGCCACCGTGATCCCCGACTCCAGTACGACACTCGCGGTCCCGACGCCGCCCTTCAACTGCCCGACCGCCGCCCCCGTAC
>NZ_JBXVPZ010001034.1:0-658 GCF_057961495.1 Streptomyces sp. P5F9
CTCGATACCCACGAAGTCCCCTCCGGGGCGGGTGCGTTGGATACCCCGCCGTACACCCCGATGCGCGGGCCGACACGAGTCCCGACCTGCGCTACGGTCGTTCCGGCGGGGTATCCAACGCACCCGCCCCGGAGGGGACTTCGTGGGTATCGAGAGCGACCAGGTCGTCTACGAGTATCTGAGCCGCGTCGGCGACGTGGCGCAGCAACGGCAGCTGCCCTCGGTCACGCGCATGCGGCTCGTGTCCGAGCTGCGCAACGAGATCGACCGGCGGCGTGCCGGTTCCACCGTCGACACACCGGCCGCCGTCCAGCGCATCCTCAAGGGCCTCGGCACCCCGGACGAGATCGTCGCCGCGGCCGGCACCGGCGCCGGCGTCCCCCAGTTCCCGACCACCTCCGTCCCCGTACAACGAGACCACGAGGACGATCTACGGCCGAAGGGCCTGCGCCGGGTCGTACCGCTGCCGCGCACCCGCCTCACCAAATCCGCCCCCGCACCCGACCCCGAGCCCGACAACTCCGCCTCCTCACCGCACCTCGCGAGCGCGTCCGACCTCGGCGCGAGCGTCCTTCAGCCCGACTGGTGGCGGCCGGAGAACGGCAACGGGTTCGCGCTCGGCGACAGCGTGCCCGGGTTCACCGGCGGGGTCGAGATC
>NZ_JBXVPZ010001035.1:0-650 GCF_057961495.1 Streptomyces sp. P5F9
GACCGGGCCCGTGCGGATGAGGTGTTGGCGGCGCTGGTGCGGGTGTTGGAGCAGTTCGCGGAGGACCCGGAGATGCCTCTCGGCCAACTCGGGTTGCTGGACGGGGAACGGTTGGACCGTGTGACGCGGGACTGGCAGGACGTGTCCCCCGAGGTGCCGTCAGGGACGCTGCCTGAGCTGCTCGCGGAGCAGGTGCGGCGGACGCCGGATGCGCCGGCTCTTGAGTCCGGTGATGCCGCCGCGTCCGGTGAACACAGGCTGACGTACGCGGAGTTGGAGGCTGAGGCGGGTCGGCTGGCGCGGTATCTGATCGCGGCCGGGGTGGGTCCGGAGCGGCGGGTCGCTGTCGTGGCTGAGCGGTCGGTGGGCACGGTGGTGGCGTTGCTGGCGGTCTCGATGGCGGGCGGGGCCTTCGTTCCACTGGACCCCGCGCACCCTACGGACCGGCTCGCTCTGGTGCTGGAGGACGGCGACCCGGTCGCGGTGCTGTGCACGCGGGCCACTTGGTCCGTGCTGCCGGAAGGAGCCCGCGGGCGGGTGATCGTCCTGGACGATCCGGAGACCGTAACGGCTGTGGCCGGCTGTGCGCCGGGTCGGGTGGTGGATGCGGAGCGCATCGTGCCGTTGGGGGTGGCGAATGCGGCGTATGT
>NZ_JBXVPZ010001036.1:0-650 GCF_057961495.1 Streptomyces sp. P5F9
GGCTGCGGGCGAGCGTCCGGTACGTGCGGGGGGTGACCGTCCTGCACGTGCGGCGGGCGAGTCTCCAGCTCGTGCGACCGGCGATGGTGCGGCGGGTGATCGCCCCGTGCGGCGGGCCCGTTCGGCTTCGGAGGGGTCCGTGAGCCAGGGGGCGCCGGCTGGGAGTGCGGTGCCTTCGGGCGAGGGTGCGGTGCCGCCGACCGAGAGTGAGACCTCGCCGGTTGAGAGCGCGGCGCCGGCGAGTGAGGGTGCGGTGCCTGCGACCGAGGGGCAGGCTCAGCCGGCCGAGGGCGTTGGTGGCCCTGCGGTGCCGCCTGCTGGGCCACGCCGGGCGCGTAGCGCGAGCGAGGGTTCGGCGAGTCAACAGGGCACGGGCGCGGTGCCCCCTCGCCGGTCGCGCAGCGCGAGCGACGGCTCGGCATCGCAACAGGCGTCGGCACCGGGACCGGCGGTGGAACCGGATTCGGCACCCGCGGCCGACCCGTCACAGGGACTGGCATCAACACGAGAGGGCAGCACCACCCCGCCCCCTGCCGCTCCCCGCAGCACGGACGCCCCATGGCACAACGCCCGCCCAGCCTTTGCCGAGCCCGAGCCCGAGCCGGACTCGGACTCGGACGCGACTGCACCGGACTCGGACGCGGCTGAAC
>NZ_JBXVPZ010001037.1:0-649 GCF_057961495.1 Streptomyces sp. P5F9
GAGCATGGGGGGCCTTTCGGGGACGTACGACGGCACGACCGCGAGGACGACGTGCGGGGTGTGTTCGGCGAGCCTCGCCAACAGGCCGTCCGGGGCGTGGAGTTCGGGGGTGTCGGCGGTGTCGTCGATCACGGCGACGACCGCGTCGAAACCGGCGCCGGCGATGTTGTAGGCGTAGCGGTCGCCCGGGCCGTCCGCGGGGGTGTCGTGGGCCGGGAAGGTGAGGCGGGTGCGGATCGCGTAGCCCGGGTCGTCCACCGCGAGGACGGGTGAGCGGGTGGTCGTGGAGTAGGTGACGCCGGCGTCCACGACCTGCTCCAGCTCGCGGGCCAGTCTCAACGGGGCGTACATCAGCTCCTCGAAGCCGAGGATGTGCACACGGTGCGCGCCCTCCGGGAGGGCTTCGGCGAGGCGGGCCGCCATCGCCGGGAGGGCTTGTTCCAGGCGTATTCGGTGTTGGGGGGTGAAGCCGTGCCTTCCGCCGTCGGGGAGGTTGTGGGGCCAGCGGAGTTCGACTCGGGTGACTCGGTTGTGGGTCGGGTGCGGGCCGGTGGGGGCTGGTCGCGCAGTTCCCCGCGCCCCTGAAAGACGAGGGCATCGCAGTCGACCCGAGCCTTGAAACCGCCCCCGATCGCCACCCCCTAGGGGC
>NZ_JBXVPZ010001038.1:0-646 GCF_057961495.1 Streptomyces sp. P5F9
CTCACGCCCCACCCCACGGGCAATCAGACCCCGCGCCAGAGCATCCGAGCGCCCATCCAACTCGCCGTAGGACAAAGCCTGTTGCCGGAACCACAACGCGGTCGCATCCGGCGTCCGCACCGCCCACCCACGGAACCGCTCCACCACCGTGCCGGGCTCTGCCGGCTGGGCGGTGGCGTTCCACTCCTCCACCACCGCGGTCCGCTCGGACTCGTCCAACAACTCGATGTCGCTGAGCCGCAGTTGCGGACCGGCCGCGATCTGCTCCAGCACCCGGACCAGGCGGCGGGCCATCCGAAGGGCGCTCCGGCGCCTGAACACGTCGGCCCGGTAGTCGAGACGGATCGCGAGGCCGTCGTCTGGGGTAACTCCCAGCGCCAGCGCGAAGTTGGTCGACTCGCGGAGCTCCGTTGCCGTGACGGTGAGACCGTTACCGAGGGGCTGGGCGTCCAAGTCGCCCGGGTAGTTCTCGAAGGCCAGGAGCGTGTCGAAGGTCGCGCCGGGGCCGGCGGCCCGCTGTACTTCGCTCAGCCCGACGTGCTGGTGGTCCAGCAACGCCGACTGCCGCGCCTGAAGCGCGCCCAGCACCTCACTCACCGACCGGGCAGCGTCCAGATCGACCCGTACCGGCAGCGTGTTGATGAAC
>NZ_JBXVPZ010001039.1:0-645 GCF_057961495.1 Streptomyces sp. P5F9
GGGCGGGTGCGCGGTGGGCCGGTGAGGTGCGGCCGGGGGCGAGTTCGACGGTGAGTTCGGGGAACTGCTGGAGCAGCGTGCCGATCCAGAGGGCGGCATGCGTGGTCGGGTCCGCCGCGGCGGACGCCGGACTCGGGTCAGGCAAGGGAGCCTCCCCGAGGAACCGGCACGACCGGCACGACCGGCACGGCCGGCACGGCCGACATGGCCGGGAGAAGGTGCGCGGGGATCTCGACCGGGCGCCCGGAGCGGTAGAGGCGGCCGCCGCAGACGCCGTCGAACCAGTTGTCCGCCGGGGCGACGATCCGCTCGCAGTCCCGCCGAACCGGGCAGCGGGCGCAGGCCCGCAGGACGGGGGCGGCCTCCTTGACCTTCTTGGAGAAGACGGCCTTGGGCGGAAGCCCGGCACAGGCGGCGGCGGTCTGCCAGGCGACGGGTCCGTCGTAGTCGTAGGAGCGCGGTGGTGGGCAGGAGTCGATGGACATTGGGCCTCCCTGTAGGACGGGCCAGAACGAGTCAGGACGGGTGTGGCACAGGCAGCTGGCAAGTGCCGTCCGGCCGTCCAGGTTTACAGATTGCGCGCGCGCTCGCAACGTCAACTTTGGTCACTCATGTCACAGCCCCGGCGACAACCCGTCACGAAAC
>NZ_JBXVPZ010001040.1:0-639 GCF_057961495.1 Streptomyces sp. P5F9
GTGTATAAGAGACAGGGCCGGGGCGGCGGCCTGGTTCACGTTCCGCCCGAACCGCTCGCTGGGCTGGTCGCTGTCGTCCGCGTACAGGTCCAGGGCCAGTCGCACCGGCACCCTGAACTCGTGGCTGTCCTGGCCGGTGCCGATGTAGAACTGGTCGTGCGAGGTCGCGCCGCCCACGGTGTCGCCGTGGGTGACCTGATGGCCGTACTGGTAGTCGGCCCCGAACCCGATGGACCCCCAACTCCCCAGCGGCCCGCTGACACTGGCCATCGGCCCGAGCGCGCCGCCGTACGACTCACCGCGCTGCTCGGCGTCGCTGCCGGCCATCTGCGCCAGGCCCATGACCTGGATGCCCGGCAGGACCAGGTGATGGGTGCTGGCCTGCCCGGTGTCCCGTTCGGCGGAGAGGAGCAGGCGGACCCGACGGACACCGGTGTCGCTGCTGTTGGGCACCTCGAAGTGCAGGGAGTGCCCGCCGTCGACCATCGCGTCGGTCGCGGCACGCAGCCCCGTACGGGAGCGCGCCTCCCTCAGTCGGCGCAGGTTGTTGAGCTGGGCGTGCAGCCGGATCTGGTGCTCGGGCTCGTGGTTGCGCACCGCCTGCTTCAGCCGCGCGCCAACTCCGGTGGGGGCCGGGGC
>NZ_JBXVPZ010001041.1:0-631 GCF_057961495.1 Streptomyces sp. P5F9
CACGGAATTCGGCGACCGTGCCCGCGTACGGCGCCGACCTCAATCTGGCGGGAGTCCTGGAACTGACGGCCACCTCGGTGAGGTCGGACGGGCCGCCGGGGGCGCTCGCGGGGTTCGTCGGCCGCGGGCGGGACGGCGACGGTGCGTGTGTGGTGGAGCCGGTTGAACGGCCGTCGCTGGTACGGGAGTTCGCCGCCTTCGTCGAGAGTCCGGCCGCCGTGCTCGGGCTCGTCGGGGCACCGGGCAGCGGCCGTACGACGGAACTCGCGGCGCTCGCCGCACGGCGCAACGGAGGTGCGGAACCCGCTCCCACGCTGTGGCTGCGCGGCGCCGATCTGCGGGACGGTGACGCGTCGGTGGCGGACGCGGCACGCAGGACCGTGGAGCGGGCGGCACGGATCGTCGCCGCGTCGGTCTCGCCGCCCGGGGACTCCGGTGACCTCGACGACCTCGGTGACCTGGCCGATGTCGGTCCCGATCGGCTGGCGCGGGTCGCCCGTAACGCCGGGCGGCCCTTGCTGTTGCTGCTCGACGGGCCCGAGGAGATGCCGCCGGTGCTGGCGCATCGGCTGGCCGAGTGGACCCGGGGGACGGAGGAGTGGTTGCGGGAGAGCGGGGCGCGGTTGGTGGT
>NZ_JBXVPZ010001042.1:0-627 GCF_057961495.1 Streptomyces sp. P5F9
GAATTTGTGCCGCAAATAAACAAACCCCGAACGCACAACGCCGTGCCGGGCGCCCCCACCGACCTGACCCGACTCCGGATCACCCTCACCGCGTTCTTCGCCCTGGACGGCTTCATCTTCGCCGGCTGGGTCGTCCGCATCCCCGCCATCAAGGAACAGACCGGCGCCTCCGCCAGCAGCCTCGGACTCGCGCTCCTCGGCGTCTCCGCCGGCGCCGTCATCACGATGATGCTCACCGGCCGCCTGTGCCACCGCTACGGCAACCACCAAGTCACCGTCGTCTGCGGCGTGTTGCTCTCCCTGAGCGTCTCCCTCCCACCGCTCACCCACTCACCCCTCACCCTCGGCCTCGTCCTGCTGGCCTTCGGCGCCGCCTACGGAGGGATCAACGTCGCGTTCAACAGCGCGGCGGTGGACCTGGTCAGGGCCATGCGGCGGCCCATCATGCCCAGCTTCCACGCCGCGTTCAGCCTCGGCGGCATGGTCGGGGCCGGGCTCGGCGGACTGGTCGCCGGGTTCCTGACCCCGACCCAGCACCTGTTCGGCCTCACCGTGATCGGCCTGCTCGTCACCGCTGTCGTAGGCCGCGATCTGCTGCGCCTGAAGCCCCCGGCACTTCCCGGACCC
>NZ_JBXVPZ010001043.1:0-624 GCF_057961495.1 Streptomyces sp. P5F9
CGCCCCGCCCGCGCCGCACCCGCCCGTACGGCAGGGTCGAGCGGATTACGGCCGAACGCCTGCCTCGCTTCCGGGGACGGCGACACCAGGACCGCACGCGCACCCCGCTCCACAAGCCGCCGGGTCTGGGCGGCTGGAGACACCAGGGGGCCACTCCCGAGCGTCATCGGCGCGAGGACGACGACCTGGTCGTACCCCTCGGCGAGTTGCGCGTTGGCCGCCGAGTGGATGCCGCCGTCGATCCAGCGACGGTCCTCGATGGTGACCGGGGGCCACACCCCGGGGACGGCACAGCTGGCAGCCACGGCGTCACCCAGGGGCAGCCCGCTGTCCTTGTCGAAGACCCGTAGTTCACCGGTCACCGTGTCGACCGCGGTGATGCGCAGCGCGCGGTCGGGCCACTCCGGTGAGACGAGCCGGGTCTCGATCGCCGCGCGCCGGGCCGCCGCGCTGGGCGTTCTGGCCGCGAATGCCATACGGCCGATCTTCCGCCCGTACGCCTCCGGAGTGCGCGAGGTCACCGTCGCCCAGGCGAAGCGGAGCAACAGCCCGATACCGAGTCGGCCTGGGATCTCGCCCTCAGGGGCGGCGAGTTGACGCTCGTAGACCTCCTTGAGCGTGCTG
>NZ_JBXVPZ010001044.1:0-621 GCF_057961495.1 Streptomyces sp. P5F9
GGTGACGGCGGGGGAAAGTCAGGCGGGAGAACCGAGCAGCGGCGCGGGAGTCACCCGATGGGTCAGCATCGGCAGCAACTCGGCGACCCGGTGCGGTCGATGGGCCGCGATGCCGGGCGGCGCGGGGGCCAGCGGGACCAGCAGATCGGACGCGACGGGGTGGCCGTCGGCGCCGTCCGCGTTGAGATCGCCGTGCAGCCACAGCGTGAGCATGTAGAGGCCGGGCACGGACAGGAGGCGCGGCTGGTAGGCGCCCTTCATGTTCTCGGCCTGGCGCAGGGCCCGCTCGGTCGCGGCGATGTACGGGCCCTCGAAGAAGTGCGAGAACGCCCAGCCGTCGGGAGTCAGCATCGTCTCGGCCGCGGCGACCGCGCGGTCACCGCAGCGGATCAGGAAACGCCACCCGGCCAGCCGGGTGACGGCCGTCCCTTCCGGGGTGACGCTGTCCAACACGTGGACGGGCAGGGGGAGTTCGGGGATTGCCGGTCCCTGGGCCGCGCGTAGGGACGGTGTTCGGGCCTCGCGGACTGCGGTGGGGGAACCGAGTGCCGTGAGAACGGAGCGCAGGGCGGGCGCGGGAGCCGGGGGGACATGCAGCGGCATGATGGGTCGCCTCTCATT
>NZ_JBXVPZ010001045.1:0-619 GCF_057961495.1 Streptomyces sp. P5F9
CCCCCGAACTCTTCACCTGGGAATTCGCCACCAATCCCTACCCCACCTACGCCTGGCTCCGAGAACACGCCCCCGTGCACAAGACCCGCCTGCCCAGCGGGGTGGAGGCATGGTTGGTCACCCGTTACGTCGACGCCAAGCACGCCCTCGCAGACCCCCGCCTGTCCAAGAACCCCGCGCATCATGACGAACCGGCGCACGCGAAGGGCAAGACCGGGATCCCGGGTGAGCGCAAGGCCGAGTTGATGACGCATCTGCTGAACATCGACCCGCCGGACCACACGCGCCTCCGACGACTGGTCAGTAAGGCGTTCACACCCCGGCGGGTGGCCGAATTCGCACCCCGGGTGCAGGAGTTGACGAACGATCTGATCGACCGGTTCGCAGCCGACGGCTCCGCCGACCTCATCCACGACTTCGCCTTCCCGCTCCCCATCTACGCCATCTGCGATCTGCTCGGCGTCCCCCGCGAGGACCAGGACGACTTCCGGGACTGGGCGGGCATGATGATCCGGCACGGGGGAGGGCCGCGCGGCGGAGTCGCCCGGTCCGTCAAGAAGATGCGCGCCTATCTCGCCGACCTCATCCACCGCAAGCGCGAGGCCCTCGCCGGTACCCC
>NZ_JBXVPZ010001046.1:0-615 GCF_057961495.1 Streptomyces sp. P5F9
TCGTAGAGGCGGCCGGTGCGGGTCAGAGCCGCCGGGGTCGCGCCGCCGAGCCAGATGGGCGGGCCGGCGGAGCGGTACGGCCGTAGAGAGGGCGGGAGGTCGGGGAAGTGGTGGAACTCGCCGTGGAAGGAGTCGGCGCCCTGCCATAGCGCCCGCCAGAGTTCGACCGTCTCGTCGAGGCGGGCGAAGCGGCGGGGCCAGGGGACCTCCGAGAGGTCGTAGAAGGGGCGGCCGAAGCGGCCGGGGTAGCCGGCGCCGACCGCGAGGGTGAGGCGGCCGCCGGAGAGGAGGTCGATCGACGCGAGGGACTGGGCGGCCTGGACCGGACGGCGCAGGAAGGGGAGCAGGGCGGCGGTGCCGAGGGTTGCCGTCCTGGTTGCCGGGGCCAGGGCGGCGAGCATCGTGAGGGCTTCGACGCGGGGGGTGATCAGGGAGTCGTTCACGAAGAGGGAGGTGAAGCCGAGGTGTTCGGCGGTGCGGGCGAGGGCGATCAGGTCGCGCGGGTCGTCGTCCTTGGCCCACTGGGCGGTTCCGGTCGGGAGCAGTACGCCGATGTCCATGCGGTCGATGGTCGATGAGGGTGGGTATCGGCTCAATTCCCTGTGGGGAATGGCC
>NZ_JBXVPZ010001047.1:0-612 GCF_057961495.1 Streptomyces sp. P5F9
CCACACCGGATCGGAGCACCGGACCCCCTCCCTCCTGAGCCCCGCCCGATGGATCTTGTTGGTCGCGGTCACCGGCATCCGCTCCACCACCCGCACGAACCGGGGTGCCATCTTCGTCCCCAGATCGGGCTGGGCCAGGAGGAACTCCGCGAAGTCGAGGGGGTCGAAGTGCCCGGCGATCGTGGCCATGACCTGGTCGCCGGTCACCGGGTCCGGTACCGCGTAGACCGCCACGGCGTCGGCGCCCTCGTAGCGGGCGAGGATGTTCTCGATCATCGCGGCGGCGAGGTTCTCGCTGTCGACGCGGAGGCGGTCGTCGGTGCGGCCGGCGAAGTAGAGGTAGCCGTCGGTGTCGCGGTAGAAGAGGTCGCCGGTCCAGTACCAGCCCGCCCGTCGTCGCTCGGCGTCCGCCTCCGGGTTGCGCCAGTAGCCCTCGAAGGGGTTGGCGCCGCGGTTCACCAACTCCCCTATCGCCTCTTCCCCGTTGAGCAGCCGGCCGGCCGAGTCGAAAGCGGCGGGCGGGCATTCGGCGCACGTCCCGGGATCGAGGACGGCGAGCCCGGGCGCCGCCCGCCCGACCGCCCCGGCCGGTGTCCCCGGCGACCACTGCAC
>NZ_JBXVPZ010001048.1:0-610 GCF_057961495.1 Streptomyces sp. P5F9
GGGGAGGCACGGAGGAGGAGTGTGCGCGCCGAGGAGGCGCACGCCTGGGGCGCGCTCGTCGCGACCGCCCGCCGGACGGTCTCCGACGGCCTCGTCGTCGGCACCTCCGGAAACGTCTCGGTGCGCGTCGGCGACACCGTCCTGGTCACACCGTCAGGCGTCCCCTACGACCGCCTCGCACCCGCCGACACGGTCGGTGTCGACCTCGACGGCCGCCAGGTCCTCGGCACCCTGCTCCCGACGAGCGAACTCCCCATGCATCTCGCCGTCTACCGCAGCACTGACGCCCACGCCGTCGTCCACACCCACGCCGTCCACGCGACGGCCGTCTCGACCCTCGTCCCCGAACTCCCCTCCGTCCACTACATGTCCGGCGCCCTCGGCGGCCCGGTCCGCGTTGCCCCGTATGCGACATACGGCACGGAGGAGTTGGCCGAGAACATGCTCCAGGCCCTGGTGGACCGCTCCGCCTGCCTCCTCCAGAACCACGGCACGATCGCCTACGGCGCCTCCCTGGACCAGGCCTTCGACCGCACGGCCCAGCTGGAGTGGATGTGCCGGCTGTGGCTGACGGCTTCGTCGGTGCCAGGGTTGTCGCCGACGTTGCTGA
>NZ_JBXVPZ010001049.1:0-607 GCF_057961495.1 Streptomyces sp. P5F9
CCCACCCCGTGGCCCCCGAGAACGTCGACGACACCGCCTCCGCCCTCCTCAACTTCGACGGCATCTCCTACGCCAAGGGCGCCTCCGCACTACGCCAACTCGTGGCCTGGGTCGGCGAGAAGGACTTCCTCGCCGGCATCAACACCCACTTCGCCCGCCACAAGTTCGCCAACGCCACCCTCGCCGACTTCATCGACTCCCTCGCCTCGGGCACGGAACGGGACGTCCACGCGTGGGCCGACGCGTGGCTGCGCACGACGGGCGTGGACACGCTCACCCCGACCGTCACCCGCGCCGACGACAGCACGTACACCCTGACCGTCGACCGCACCGGCAGCCGTCCGCACCGCATCGCCGTCGGCCTCTACGACCAGGACCCCGGCGACACCGGCCGCCTCACCCTGCGCGAACGCCTCGACCTCGACATCCCGCAGACCGAGCCCCAACCCCTCGGCAAGCGCCCGGCGTTGCTCCTCCTCAACGACGGCGACCTCACCTACGCCAAGGTCCGCTTCGACCCCGACTCCTTCGAAACCGTCCGCACCAGCCTCTCCGGCCTCCCCGAACCCCTCACCCGCGCGGTCGTCTGGAACGCCCTGCGCGACAC
>NZ_JBXVPZ010001050.1:0-350 GCF_057961495.1 Streptomyces sp. P5F9
GTTGAGGGTGGGTCCCGTGAGCAGGGGTCGTACACGACTCCCACGGGGTTGTACGACCTGCCGTACGCCTTCGGGATCAAGGCGGCTCCTGGTGGGACCAAGGCCAAGTACCGGCGGGTGAGCGGGAGTTCGTGGTGGTGTGAGGACACTCGGTCTCGGGTCTACAACCGGTGGAGTGAGCCCCTGGCGAGTGATTGCCGGGCGTCCGAGTCCGAGCGGCTGATCTCGTATCCGACGCAGTACGCGTACGGGTTCGTCGTTGGGTTCAACTACGCCAAGCCCGTGAAGGGGCGGGGGGCCGGGATCTTTTTGCATGTCAACGGGCGTGGGGCTACCGCCGGTTGTGTGTC
>NZ_JBXVPZ010001050.1:360-603 GCF_057961495.1 Streptomyces sp. P5F9
ATTCTTGCGTGGGTTGATCCTGGGCGGGGGCCGCATATTGCTATCGGGACGGTGAGCGGGGTTACGGCGATCACTCGGTACTGAATTGCGAGAGCGCCGTTTCGTTATCGGTCGTACGGCGAGTGCGGGCCCGATGTGGCTGGTCGCGCAGTTCCCCGCGCCCCTGGGGGGTCAGGCCGCCGGAAGCCACACCGTGAACGTTGTTGAGCCCGGGCGGCTCTCCAGGGTCACGCTTCCCCCGTG
>NZ_JBXVPZ010001051.1:0-582 GCF_057961495.1 Streptomyces sp. P5F9
TCCGCAACCCCCGCCGCGGTGAGCCCCTCCCCACAGTCCCGTAGCGCGACAGTCACCTTCTCCAACGTCGGCGCACTCAGCCCTTTGGGCAGCGCCGCAGGCGAAGGCGCCCGAAGCGCGGCCAGCGCGCGGTCGACCTCGTCCTGGCCGCTCGCCTCACCCGCCGCCGCATGGAACTCTGCGTAGCGCACTAGCCGATCCCGGAGCGTCGCGAACGTGAACGGCTTCAGCACGTACTGCACGACCCCCAGCGACACCCCCTCCCGCACCACCGCGAGATCCCGCGCCGAGGTCACCGCGATGACGTCGGCGTGATACCCGGCCGCCCGCAAGGACCGCGCGAGCTGCAGCCCGTGCGCGTCCGGCAGATGCAGGTCCAGCAGCAACAGGTCCACCTGCGTACGCTCCAGCGCCCGCCGCGCCTCCGCCCCCGTGTGCGCCTTGCCCACCGCCACGAACCCCGGCACCCGGCCGACGTACATGACGTGCGCGTCGGCGGCGACGGGATCGTCCTCGACGATGAGGACGCGGATCGGTTCGCCGGTCATGTGTCACCACCTCCGGACACAGCAGCACGAGAAG
>NZ_JBXVPZ010001052.1:0-581 GCF_057961495.1 Streptomyces sp. P5F9
CGCCCCGGACCGTGGACCCCCCCATTTCCCCGTCGTCGTTCAGCTCTTGGATGCCCCGTGGAACACGGGGGGAGGGGCGCCGGATGTGCTGCGGTCGGATGCCCCCGGCATATCGACCGCAGCACGCGCCTCGGGTTCGTTCCGAAGGCATGATCAGTGCGCCCGTTCCCCCATAGGACGCGCCCCCGTGCCCGTAGGCTCCGGCACAGACAGCTTCCCCGGTCATCGGGCCGGTCCGGAGGGGTCGGGTGTTGCCAGCGGGTATTTGGCAACACCGTTCGGGCGGTGTGGTGTTGGGGGGACGGTCATCGAGTACGACGGATTCGGCGCCGAGTTACGCAGGCGCCGCATCGCGGCAGGCATGTCGCTGAGCGAGCTGGCCGGCAAGGTGTACTGCAGCCGCAGCTTCCTGAGCCGCGTGGAGAACGGGCGCCGCAGGGCGTCCCTGGAGTTGGCCCAGCTGTGCGACGAGGTGCTGGGTGCCAAGGGTGCGCTGGTCGGGCTGGCACCGCTGCCCGGGTCGGACGCCGTACCGAAGGCGGTCCGGGGCGGGGCGGGTGAGCGGGCGCCCGTTCTCCACG
>NZ_JBXVPZ010001053.1:0-577 GCF_057961495.1 Streptomyces sp. P5F9
GTTCGGGCTGGGGGCCGTAGGGGATCTCGCAGCGCTCGGTGCGCAGTTCGGTGACCCGTTGGCCGAGGAGGTCGAGGAGCTGTTCGACGGGGACGGGTCCGGCGGACAGCTGGAGGAAGGAGAGCACCTGAGGCATGGCCGAAACGACCTCGGCGACGGCTGAGGGCTCGTGCTCCCGGGGTTCCGGGTGGGCGAGCGACCAGGCGTCGAAGAGGGCGACCCAGCCGCGCAGTACGGCACTGTCGTCGCGGTCCCAGGCGCGCAGCCGCCAGCCGGGGCGGGCCTCGTCGCCGTGCACCTCGACGAGGCCGGCGAGGCGGGCGGTGTCCCAGTCGGCGCGGACCTGAGCCGGGGTCAGGCCCAGATCCGCGGCCGCGAGTTCGGCGGTCGAGTCGGAGAGGGTGCCCTTGCCGTCGGGGCTCGCGCTGTCACGGCCGGGGCGTAGTGCGGCGTCGGCCCAGTGGGCGACGCGGGCGGCTCCGGCCAGGCCGGAGCGAGCCATTCTGGCCAGTTCCGCGGGGGCCGGTGTGCCCTCCGGAGGGCGGGGTGCGGGGCGGCGCGAGCGCCGCTGGTTCAT
>NZ_JBXVPZ010001054.1:0-575 GCF_057961495.1 Streptomyces sp. P5F9
CCCCCTCACCCCGGCCCTCGCCGAGGCACGGGACCTCCCGGTCGGCACGATCGCCCTCGACCCCCGCACCCGGCGCCGTATGCGCGTGGACGGCCGACTCCGCCGTACGACAAGGGGGTTGGCGATCGAGGCGGAGCGGGTGTTCGCCAACTGCCCCAAGTACATCCAGCGGAGAGAGTCCTACGAGACGGTCGCCGACCGCGAACCCGCACAGCCGAGGCGCGACACCGAACTGACGTCCACGCAGGCCGAGTTCATCGCGGCGGCCGACACCTTCTTCCTCGCCACCGTCCACCAGCACGGCGCCGACGCCAGCCACCGGGGCGGCAACCCGGGCTTCGTACAAGCGACTTCACCCCACGAGCTGACCTGGCCGGACTACACGGGCAACGCCATGTTCCTCAGCCTCGGCAACCTCCTCACCGACCCGCGCGCGGGACTCCTCTTCATCGACTGGGACACGGGCACGACCCTCCAACTAACCGGCGAGGCACGGCCGGAGTTCGGCCAGGACGGCGAACGCAGGGTCCGCTTCACCCTCACCGAGGCAGTCGAGACCCCCACTGCACTCCCCC
>NZ_JBXVPZ010001055.1:0-564 GCF_057961495.1 Streptomyces sp. P5F9
GGCCTGAACGGCCTCGTCCTCAAACGCCGGACAGGCTGGATTGACCGGCCCCCGCTCCATCGCCTCAGAGGTCCTCAGAGGTAGTCCTCCAGGCGCCCCACCGTCAGCCCCCGCTCCTGGACACCCCGCAGCAGCCGGACCGTACTGTCGGCCGGGCCCACGCGGACGATGTCGCCCGGGGTGAGGTGGCGGTCGCCGTGGGCGTAGGTCAACGGGCCGGTCGTCGCGGAGGCTCGCCACAGGACCAGGGCGGAGACTCCGCAGTCGGCGGCGGCGCGGAGGGTCGTCGTGTCGTATGTGCCGTAAGGGAGCCGGAGCAGCCGGGAGCTGGGCCGGTGACGCCGGCCGCAGATCTCGGCGCGCTGGGTGGCGTAGGGCAGGCCGGTGAAGCGGGCGGGCTTCGGGGGTGTGCGGAACTCCGTGACCGGGAGGCGCAGTTCGCGGATCAGGTCGGTGAACCTCGGGTCCCGGCGGGCGCTCGCGTCGTGGTCGTAGGTCAGGAAGACGACCTTGTCGTGGGTGCGGACGTGGTCCACCACTGGGGGGAGGCCCGGGCCCGCCGGG
>NZ_JBXVPZ010001056.1:0-556 GCF_057961495.1 Streptomyces sp. P5F9
TCACCGGCCGGTAGCGGCCAAACCTGCCCAGCGTGCACGCCGGGCCGGCTTAGCGTCTCTCGGCCGGTGGGGACTTGCTGCGAAAGACGCCAAGACTCCAAGAGGCAAGGAAGGCTGGGGAGTTCGCGGCCGGGGGTGAGGGGGATGCGCTTACTTCTCGCGTGCACGCTGGGCAGGTTTGGCCGCTACCGGCCGGTGATATGCGAGGGGACTGACCTCGACCCCACAATCAACAGGTCACGGGTGAACGGGTCATGGTTGATGGGCAGTTCTGCGCCACGGGTATGGAGGGAGAACTCCGGGCCGGTTCCGAGTGGTGGCCCGGGTGGTGGCTCCCATCTGCCGATTGCGCCTCCTCGGGGTACCCGGTTCGCTGCAATGTGACAGCCGAAGCGGAAGTGTCACATTTCTCCGACTCGCCCATCCCCGGCCCCTGTCCTGACATCTCTGGAGGCTGGGGTCTTTTCTAACCGGTCAAACCTTGCGACGGTGGTTAGATTT
This sequence comes from Streptomyces sp. P5F9, assembly GCF_057961495.1. NCBI lineage: Bacteria > Bacillati > Actinomycetota > Actinomycetes > Kitasatosporales > Streptomycetaceae > Streptomyces > Streptomyces sp. P5F9. The sequence goes on from NZ_JBXVPZ010001056.1 coordinate 502, forward strand.
ACCCCCGGCTTCCCGCAACCACCCACCCGCCCACTCAGGGTTGGCCGCTGAGCCG
>NZ_JBXVPZ010001057.1:0-550 GCF_057961495.1 Streptomyces sp. P5F9
TTGTCCAGGACGATGCCCATGTTGCGCAGTTCCTCGTCCGCGGTCTTCTTCATCTTCTCGATGTCGAGACGGCGCACGGGCCAGGGGCCCTTGGTCATCTCGGAGCCGAGGAAGAAGTTGCGCCACACCGGCATCAACGGCACGACGGCCAGATCCTGGTAGACCGTCGCGATACCGCGGTCCAGCGCCTGACGCGGGGTGGTGAAATGCACCGGCCCGCCGTCGACGAGGAACTCACCCTCCGTGTGCTGGTGCAGCCCGGAGATGATCTTGATCAGCGTGGACTTGCCGGCGCCGTTGTCACCCAGCACGCAGGTGACCTGGCCGGGACGGACCGCGAGGTCCACGCCGTGCAGGGCGCGGACATTGCCGTAGGACTTGCCCGCGTTGCGCAGTTGGACGATCGGAGCGTCCGCTTCGCTCGGCACACTGTCTTCGAGGATGGCGCCGTGAGTGCCGGATTCGTTGCTTGCCATGAAGGTCACCTCCGGGTCGCGGTGCGCTGCACCCACAGATTGATGAGGACGGCGCCCAGGAGCATCACGCCCAG
>NZ_JBXVPZ010001058.1:0-538 GCF_057961495.1 Streptomyces sp. P5F9
GTCCTCCGCCGCGCGTTACACCCGCCGACTCTCCAACGGCCCCAGGTACAGCGCCGGCAGACCCCCCGTGTCGATCACGAGCCGCTGCAGCACCACCGTCGGGTCCACCATCCAGAACCTCAACCGGTGGACCCCGGCCTTCGTCACGGAGTGTTTCGTCGCCGTCGCGTTGACGTTGTCGGAGGTGTTACGGGCCCACACCGCGTTCAACAGCCCGTCATCTGCACCGATGTTGATGTCGACGGTCTCGATCGGCCCGTCGTCGAGGGAGACGCCGTAGCGCAGACCGCCCGTGGGCAACGCAGGGTTACGGGGAGACAGGTAGGTCCACACCGTCACCTCATCCCCGGGCGCCGCCGCCGGCAGACTTACGTTGTACTCCAGTCGCGGCGAGCCCGCCCCGCCCGGCGTCTGCCGAGGCAGTGTCACCGGCCACGGTGTCATCCCCGCCCCGGTCCGCCCGATGCCGTCAATACGACGCCACCCACCGACCGCCCGGTCATAGTGCTCCCCGTCGATCGCCACGTAACCGCCCGCC
>NZ_JBXVPZ010001059.1:0-536 GCF_057961495.1 Streptomyces sp. P5F9
CACCCCGATCCCGGGAACGGCACCCACTCCGGGCACCGCAGGCCCCGGCTGCGCCTTCGCTCCGCGCTGCCCCCTCGCCGAACCGGACTGCGTCGCCTCGGACATCCGACTCCTGGGCGTGGACAGCCCGTCCAGAGCCGGCTTCGCGGGAATCGACGCCCACGAAGCGGCTTGCCGCCGGGTCCGGCTCGTGTCGCAGCGGACGGCGGTGGAACTGTTCCCGCCGAGCGGGGAGGCAGGAGGGCTCGGGGGCCCGGCGCTGTTCAGTCCTGGCGACGGGGACCCCGGGTCGCGGAGTCGGGCCTTGCCGCCCGCACCGGGCGACGGGGAACCCGGGCTGCCGGGACGCACCACACGGTCCGCACCCGGCGACAGGAGCCCAGGGCGGCACAGGGACACCACCCCGTCCACGCCCGGCACCGGGAGCCTGTGGCCATGGAGACGCCGCACACCTCCCGCCTCCGGCAACAAGAACCCGGGATCCGCGCCCGAGAACGGGAACCCCCTGTCACACGGACGCACCTCACCACCCACAC
>NZ_JBXVPZ010001060.1:0-535 GCF_057961495.1 Streptomyces sp. P5F9
CGACGGCCCCGCCCCCCGCCAGGACTCCGAACACCCCGTCGGCCACGACCCGGGCCTGATGGCCGCGTTCCAACGCGGGATCGGTCTCGCGGAGGCGCAGCAGCACATGGAGGCTGCGGAGGCGGCGGACGGGGTGGTGCCGTTGGACGGGGGTGAGGTGGCGTCACCGCACATGGAGCCGGACCACATGGAGGTCCCGCACACCAACGGGGCCGACACGACCGGCGTCCACACAGGCGGTCTCTACATGAACGCGCTCCACGCGGACTCCTCCGCCCTGGACGCGACCACCCCTGTAGGCCAGCCCCACATGTCGGCAACGCACATGGGCTCCGGCTACATGGACACCGCGCTACACCGCTACACCGCTCAGCCCACGACACCGGACACCGGGACGGACCGCTTCACCCTCGCCCCCCACATGGACGCGGCCCCCATAACCGAAGCGCACGCGCATGTGCTCGGCCATGACCACGACCTCACCGCCCGGCACGACGGGAGCGCATCAGCCGGATGACCACGCACGCCCCCACCC
>NZ_JBXVPZ010001061.1:0-532 GCF_057961495.1 Streptomyces sp. P5F9
GTCCCCCCACTCCGTGTCGTCCCACGCCCCCGCGGTGTCCATGGCGTCCGTCAGCCACAGCGACAGACAGTCGATGAGCAACGGCGGCCCGTCCTCGGCCAGCAACGGCACCAGATCGCACGTCTCCGCCGTACGCCACGACCCCGGCCGCCGCTCCCGGTGCGCGGAGACCCGGGAGGCCCACTCGGTGTCCCCGTTGCGCGAGCCGCCGGTAGCGACATACAGCACGTCCGGAAACGCCTCCAACCTCCGCTCGGCCTCGACGGACTTCCCCGACCGCGCCCCGCCCAGCACCAGCGTCCTTCGCGGCACATCGGGCACGTCCTCGTACACCCCCACGGTCAATGTCGACCCGTCCGGCACGGCCCGCGCCCCCACGGAGGCCAGCCGCCGCGCCAGCTCGGCCCCCGGCGCCACATCGTGATCGAGATGGACGGCGATGACGTCGGTCGCGGGCCCCATCGCCCCCACCGCCCGCAGCTTGGCAAGAGCATCCGGCCGCCCCACAACATCCGCGAGCACCATGTCGTAC
>NZ_JBXVPZ010001062.1:0-525 GCF_057961495.1 Streptomyces sp. P5F9
CACCCTCACATCCACCAAAGACCTACGCCAACAGCCCCCGCAACGGAAACACCGCCCGCCGAGTAGCCACAACAGCCTGATCAAGACGGTCGGCGGGGTCATACCCCGACTCCCAGTCGGCGTAGGCCACCGGCCACCGCCCATCCGTCATCCGCTGAGGCCCCAACTGCCGCGTCCGAGCGAACACTTCCTGCCGCCACCCCTCAGGAATCACCGCCTCCGGCGCGATCTCCCGCCCCGCGGCAATCGCCACGAGATGCGTCCACGACCGCGGCACCACCTCCACCACGGCATAACCACCCCCGCCGAGCGCGACCCACTTCCCGTCCGCGTACTCGTGCGCCAGCTCATGACACGCGACCTGCACCGCCCGCTGCGCATCCAACGACACCGCGAGATGAGCGAGCGGATCCTCGAAATGCGTATCGGCCCCGTGCTGCGAAACCAGCACCTGCGGCCGAAAGTCCGCGATCAGCTCCGGTACGACGGCGTGAAAGGCCCGCAACCACCCCGCGTCCCCGGTCC
>NZ_JBXVPZ010001063.1:0-519 GCF_057961495.1 Streptomyces sp. P5F9
CTGCACGGCCCGCCCGAGAATGAACACCCACATGACCTGAGCGGTCCCCGCCACCACCAGCCCGGCAGCGAAAGCCCCGATCCCGCTGGTCAACGCCCCGAGCGGCCCCCGCCGATCCGACCACTGCCCGGCGAAGACCATCCCGAACAGGCTGGTGGTGAAGTACCCGGAGAACGCGAACGCGTACAACGACACCCCGCCCAGCTCCCGAGCGGCAACCGGCATCGCCGTCCCAACTGCCGTCGCCTCGAAGGCGATCAGCAGAACAACGGACACGATCCCGACACTGAGCGCCCGATGCGACCGCCCCAACACGGAGTCACGACACTCGTCGGCCAGGTCAGAGGCGGTGTTCGTGACACCGGCGTCACGAGGTTCAAGGACGGTCATGCCCGCCAGCGTAAGGTCCACGGGCCGCGTTGGCCCCTGTCGGAGGATGGTCGGGGGCTGAGACCTTTGTCGTACGACCACAGCCGCCCCGCTCCCCTTCATGAACGGCGTATGGCAGTCCCGTTGCAC
>NZ_JBXVPZ010001064.1:0-515 GCF_057961495.1 Streptomyces sp. P5F9
GCGTAGGGGATGCCGAGCCATTCGTCGTATCCGGTCTGGGCCTGGCCCCGGACCTTGCCGGTGGCCGTGGACACCACCAGAGATGAGTGTTCCGAACTCCCTTGTGCGGGAGGGGACTTCAGTGCGTGGACGGCGATCGGGGACAGCAGCCCGAGGCCGAGCACGCTCACGGTTGCCAGAGTGGTGCGGACTCTACTGCGGAGTGTGGTCGTCCTTCCCATGACCCACTTGTGTAACGTCTCGGCAATATTGTCGGCAAGATGCGCGACAGGATTTCCTGCAATTGCCCCTGTGGGCGCGGGAGTTACCGCCCGGCGGTCGACGAAGGTGCCGACGAAGGCGGCGGTGCCGACGCTGACGCCGATGCCGATGCCGATGCCGTCGGGACCATGGACGGCTCCATGGTGGGGACGGGTGTGTGGCTCGGGTTCCGGGAGTCGGCGGGAGAACTCGGGCTGGCGCTCGCCCTCGGACTGGGTGCCCTCGTCGCCGACGGGGCGGGCGGGGGCGTGGGA
>NZ_JBXVPZ010001065.1:0-515 GCF_057961495.1 Streptomyces sp. P5F9
GTACGCGCGCACGGCGTCGGGTTCGGTCACGTCCAGCAGGTCCGTGTGCACCGCGCCGCCCTCGGCACCGACCTGGTGCGCCGTGACCTCCAGCGATTCCTTGTCGCGGTCGGTGAGGTGGACGGTGGCACCCTCCCGGGCGAAGAGGACGGCGGCGGCACGTCCGTTGCCCCAGCCGGGGCCAACGCTGCCTGCGCCGCTGATGACGGCGATCCGCCCGGCCAGGCGGCCGGGCCGGGCCGGGGGCGCGTCTTCGGTCACGGGGGTCTCCCTCGGTTCAAGGTGGGCTTTCCTGTGCCGACAGTTTCAGTGAGTGTCGACACAAAGTAAACACCAGGACGGGTAATCGCAGATCAAGGACACATCTCTTGCATGAGTGTCGACAGAATGTTTGGATGGACAATCAGAAGGCAGCAGCGGAACACCCACTGGGAGGGGCCCATGGACAAGCCGGCCGTGTTCACCGACGAGGAGATCTCCCGCTTCCGGGCCGAGATCGCCGCCAGGCGCGCACC
>NZ_JBXVPZ010001066.1:0-514 GCF_057961495.1 Streptomyces sp. P5F9
CCGCTCCACCCCCCGCGCGATCTCCAACTGCACGGCCCCCCGCAGATCCACCTCCGTGAACGTCACCCCCGTGAAGTCCGCCCCCTTCAGCGCACAGTCCACGAACTCGACACGCTCCAGCCGGGCATCCAGAAAGTCCGGTTCGACAAGGACGCAGCCCTCAAAAACGACATCCCGGAGCTTCGCCTTGCGCAGGTTCAGGTAGTCGATCTTGCCGCCCCGGATCACCACCCGCTCCAGCACGGCACCGTGCAACTGCACCCCGCCCATCCGCGCGTCGATCACCTCGACGTCACGCAGGGTCGACTCCGCGAGGTCGGTGCCGACACCCCGTATGCCGGTGAGGACGGAGTCCAGCACGCGCGCGTGATGCAGCCGCGTCTCGTCCAACGCGCAGTCCGTCAGCGCGCAGTCCATGAACCGGGCACCCCCGCCGTCCTGCCCGACGAAGTCCTCGTCCCGGAACTGCAGCCCGTCGTAGTCCCCGTCCGGCTCCAACTCCCCACCCCCGTAA
>NZ_JBXVPZ010001067.1:0-511 GCF_057961495.1 Streptomyces sp. P5F9
GGGGCGGACGGTCACCGCGTCCGCCCGGTACCGGAAATCCGCCCCGGACACGGTGACCGTCCGCCCCCGCGCGCGCAACGTCGTAGCCGACGCCCCCACGGACACCGGCCGCACCTCCACCTCGGCGAAGCCGGACGCCCCCGGCGTCACGGACACCCCCTCCACCGGCTGATCCAGATCCACCAGCGTCACGCCGTCCACCTCGACCCGCAGCCGAGCCGGCCCGAGCCGGGTCACACCGGCGAGCGGCTCCCGGGACGGCCGCACCGGCACCAGCGTCCGTACCAGCGACTGACACGTCCGCAGCCACGACGCGTGCGCGGAACCGGAACCCGAACCGGACGGCACCGGCGTCGCCTCCACCGGCGGAGCCTCCCGCATCGGCGGAAGCGACGGAATCCGCAGGGCGCCGAGCACCACCCCGTCGCTGTCGTCGACCAGCAGATCCATCCGCCGTACGACCCCGTCGAGCACCGCGCGCGCGGCCGCCACCGCCCCCGTGGGCACCCCC
>NZ_JBXVPZ010001068.1:0-510 GCF_057961495.1 Streptomyces sp. P5F9
CCTCCGCCGCCGCACGACCGCGGCCCCGGCCTGCGCCCACGGCCTGGCGGAACGGGATGTCCGGGCAGCCTGACCATCGGGCCCGGCCCGAGCGAGCACCCCAGCCCCGGCTGGAGGCATCGCCCGGGCCGGGCCGAAGGCCTCCGCTCGGCCGACCCGAAGACCTCCGCGCGGACGGCGGGGCGCTACGGCGACGAGCGGGCTCCGGTCCGCCGAGGTTCGCGGGCGACCACGGCAAGGGCGGGCGCCCGCCGACAGACGTCCCAAGGCCACGAGCCGGTACGACGCAGCCACGCACCACCACCGCGAAGGCAGTCCACGGCCGCGCGCCCCACTCACCCGCTCTCGTGCACCGCCCTCCGCGAAGCAGGCCGACCACCGGAACACCGTCCGGTCCGCCGAAGGCCGCGAGCAACCACGGCAAGGGCCGGCGCCCGCCGCCAGACGCTCCAAGACCGCGAGCCAACACGGCGCAGCCGCACACCACCACCTGTCTCTTATACACATCTC
>NZ_JBXVPZ010001069.1:0-508 GCF_057961495.1 Streptomyces sp. P5F9
AGCCGTCGGCGCCGGTCCCACCCGCCATGGCGCCGGCGTCGCGCCAAGGCGCCGGGCCGAGCGCTCCGAAGTCGGTCAGTATCGCGTACCTCTGGTGGTTCTTCCTCGGCCTGTTCGGCGCACACCACTTCTACCTCGGCCGGACCGGCCGAGGACTGGTCGACCTGTTCACCATCGGCCTCTGCGGTCTGGGCTGGCTCGCCGACGGGGCCACCCTGCCCCGCCAGGTCCGCAGCGCGAATGCCCGCAGAGCCTCGCGAGACGTCGTACCCCCTACGAACGCCACGGTCAGCTCAGACCTCCACGGCTCCGTCCGCTGACCGAGGCCCCGATTGCCGACGCGGCCCCGGACACGCTACGCGGACACCGCCACCACATGCTTGCCCGCGATGCCGCCGCGCTCGAACGCCCGGTGCGCGGCGGCGATGTCCGCTCGCCGAGGGCATCAACATCGCCGCCAGCGTTCGGCGCAACGCTCGTGACACCAGCAGGTCGCTCGCCCTCCTCG
>NZ_JBXVPZ010001070.1:0-507 GCF_057961495.1 Streptomyces sp. P5F9
GCTCCGATTCCGGCCGCGGCTCCGTCTAGGGCTCCGGCCGCGGCTCCGTCCCGAGCGTCGACTCGGATCCCGCCTCCAGCTCCGGCTGCGCCTCCGCCTCCGGCTCTGTCTCGGACTCCGGCTCCGGCTCCGGCTCCGGCTCCGGCTCCGGCTCCGGCTAGGGCTTCGATTGCGGCTGCGGCTCCGTCTAGGGCTCCGGCCGCCGCTCCGGCCCGAGCGTCGACTCGGATCCCGCCTCCAGCTGCGGCTTCGCCTCCGCCTCCGGCTCTGCCTCGGTCGTCGGCTCCGGCTCCGGCTAGGGCTTCGATTGCGGCTGCGGCTCCGTCCCGGGCCTCGGCTTCGGCTCCGGTTCTACGGTCGCCACCCAGCCGGTCACCACTCCCGCTCACCGCGCCGGCCAACTCGCGGCGACTCCGCGTCCCGGTCATCGCGAGGTCGGCCTCCGCACGCCGACCGCCAGACACCCCCTGTCCCTCCAGCCACAGCCACCTCACCGCCCCCATTGCC
>NZ_JBXVPZ010001071.1:0-506 GCF_057961495.1 Streptomyces sp. P5F9
GGTTGGGGGTGGGGTGTGCTCCGGGTCTTCCAGGTGGTCGAGGAGGTCTAGGTAGTCCTGCTTGGTCTGGCCGTGGCCGAAGGTGAAGGGGCTAGCGGCCAGCTTGCGGCCGTTGGCGTCGAAGTAGGTCGCCGACTCGTAGTCGTACAGCTGCGGGTAGCGGGACTTGAAGATCGCGACGAGTTGGTCGGCGGTGATACCGAGCCAGACGGCGACCAGGGCGTCGAGCTCGACGAGGGCGGCTCGGCGCTCGTGCTCGGTGCGGAGCGGGGTGGTGTACTCCCAGGCTGGCTTGAGGTCGGCAGCGAGGGGGTTCAGGCGGGGCCAGTAGGGGTTCGCCCAGTCCTCGTAGCCCGCCCAGCGACGGTCGAACAGCTCCGCCCAGAGCGGAGCGTAGTGGGTAGTGAGAGCGTTCAGGCGGAGGGTGCGGAGAAGCAGGGCGGGGGCGAGGGGATGCCCCGGCTCGGGGGCTGGCATCTTGCGAGCCTCGGCCACCTGGAGATGCG
>NZ_JBXVPZ010001072.1:0-501 GCF_057961495.1 Streptomyces sp. P5F9
CCTACGGCGCTCCCGGCTACGGCCAGCCCAACACCCCCGGCGGCTACGCCCAACCCGGCCCACCGAACGGCCCCGGCCCCGGCATGCCCGGCGGCCCGGGAATGCCAGCCGGCCCCGGTGTGCCCAACGGCTACGGCTACCCCGGTTACCCGCAGGGCTACGGCTGGGCCGGTATGCCGATGGCCCCTCAGAACAACATGGGCACCGCGGCGATGGTGCTGGGCATCCTGTCCTGCTGCCTGTTCTGTTTCTACGGCGTCGTCTCCCTGGTTCTCGGTGTCACCGCGATCATCCTCGGCGTCAAGGGCAAGAAGCGGGCCGACCGGGGCGAGGCCACGAACCGCGGTCAGGCCCATGCGGGTTTCATCACGGGCATCATCGGGACCGTCCTGGGGGTCCTCACGGTCGCCGCGTTGATCGCCACCATCGTGTTCGCCATCAATCACGGAGACAGCACCGACACCTCGGACTCCGACCCCTTCTACAACTCCGCCCCCAGCC